>CAZECH010000214.1:0-5656 GCA_964510675.1 uncultured Ignavibacteriaceae bacterium | reverse complement strand
TTGAACTGCTTAACCAAATCTTTCGTTCATTTCATACAATAAAAGGAACATCAGGATTTTTTGGATTAATCAAGCTTACGGCAGTTACTCATAAGTGCGAAGATATTCTTAACAAGCTTAGGAAAGGGGAAGCTCAACTTAATTCCGATATAATGGATGCAATCCTGATATCTTATGATAAAATTAAAGAACTTCTTGTATGTATTGAGACTAATTTTAACGAAGATGTTGATATAGAAAAAGTTATTATGGTTCTGAGCAATGTAATCGGCAATATGGAAAAAGTTAATATTGAAGAAATGACATTATTTGAAGATGAAACAAAAGTAGTTGAAGAAAGCTTGGATGAAAATAAAGAGAATGAGAAAACTGAAAATGAACCAACAGTCGCTCAGATTGTAGAAACTAAAACCAAAAGTGTGAAACAAACTGATAACTCAATCAGAGTTGATGTAGAAAGACTTGATGAATTGCTAACAATTGTTTCAGAATTGGTTTTAGGAAGAAACCGGCTTGCCCAGGTTAATTCGGAGTTTGCTCTCGAACAAGAAGGAACAAAATTTTCACGTGAATTTTCTGATGCAACCAAACAAATAGACCTAATGACCAACGAACTTCAGCTTGTTGTAATGAAAACAAGAATGATTAAAATCGGTAAAATATTTAACCGTTTTCCAAGAGTTGTTAGAGATTTATCAAAAGAAACAGGTAAGAGCGTTCAGTTAGTTCTTAAAGGTGAAGAAACTGAGCTTGATAAAACTTTAATTGAAGAAATCAATGATCCGCTTGTTCATCTTGTCCGTAATTCGATAGATCATGCTATTGAACTTCCTGAAGAAAGAAAATTGTCAGGGAAAGATACTACCGGCACCATAACACTTTCCGCACAACATGAAGGCAATCATATTATAATTACTGTTGAAGATGACGGTAAAGGTATCGATCCTGAGATCATTAAAGAGAAAGCTATAAGCAAAGGAATATTAACTAAAGAAAAAGCTAATGAGCTAAGTCAAAATGATATCCTTAATTTAATATTTCTTCCCGGTTTCTCAACTGCTAAAGTCGTAACAAATATTTCCGGCAGAGGAGTAGGAATGGATGTTGTTAAAACTAACGTTACGAAGCTCCGCGGTATAATTAGTATTGAATCCAAAGTTGGATTTGGAACAAAAATCGTTATAAAGCTTCCATTAACATTAGCAATAATCCCGGGAATGATTGTAAAAGTTAATAATGCATCTTTAGTTATACCATTGAATTCCGTTATAGAAGCACTGAGAATTCAGCCCGATAATATAAAAACATTGAACGGCCGTGAAGTAATTAAAATAAGAGATACCATTATTCCTCTTATTGATGTAAACGAATTATTTTTTACACAAAAAAATAACAATAGCAAAATTTGGCAATACGTTGTTGTTGTTGGTATAGCTGAAAAAAGATTTGGTATAAAAGTGGATGAACTAATCGGGCAAAAAGAAATAGTTATTAAATCGTTAGGTAATTACTTAGGAACTATTGAAGGAATTGCAGGTTCTACAATTATGGGTGATGGAACCGTAGTAGTGATTCTTGATATAGGTGAATTAATTCACAAATTAGAAAAATAAATTGGCTGGTATTATTAAAGTGATTGTAATTGATGATTCGGCTTTTATGAGAAAGTCATTATCAATTATGCTTGAGAGTGATAAGGAAATAAAAGTAATAGCCACAGCACATGATGGAGAGGAAGGATACAATCTAGTTAAAACTCTTCATCCCGATCTTGTTACTTTAGATATTGAAATGCCTAAGATGGATGGACTTACCGCTCTTCGGAAAATAATGAAAGATTGTCCTACTTCAGTTATAATGATAAGCTCATTAACTTCGGAAGGTGCAGAAGCCACACTTAAAGCTCTGGAGTATGGTGCGGTTGATTTTATACCTAAAGAACTTTCTTATATAAACGTTAATATTATTAAGATAAAAGAAGATCTCATTAGAAAAGTCAAGGAGATAGTCAGGCAGAAATCTTTAAACAGGTTAAAGAGATTACAAAAAGCTGAAGCAGCTTCTAAAACTCTGAACAAACCTTCGGCGATAAAATATCTTCCTAAAATTGGTTATAAAGCAATTGCTCTTGGTGTTTCAACTGGCGGGCCTCTTTCATTGCAGAAAGTTATTCCCCGCATATCAACAAAAATAAATTGCCCGTTTTTTGTCGTTCAGCATATGCCTCCTAAGTTCACAAAATCTCTGGCCGACAGATTAAATGGTCTGAGCGAACTCGAAGTTAAAGAAGCAGAAAATAGAGAACCTGTTAGAAATGGTGTTGTTTATTTAGCTCCGGGAGGTTTTCATATGACAATACAAAATGATTTGGGTAATTCTCGGTCAATTTTAATCAGTGAAAATCCATCAACTACCTTGCATCGCCCGGCAGTAGATGTTATGATGAATTCCGTGATTGAATCGTATGGTAAAAACACATTGGGAATTATAATGACCGGAATGGGAAAAGATGGATTTGAAGGAATAAAAAAATTAAAATCCATGGGAGGTTATTGTATCGCTCAGGATGAAGATTCGTGCGTTGTATATGGTATGCCCAAAGCTGTTGTTGATGTTGGGTATGCTGATATTATTGTCCCTCTTGAAAATATTGCAGAAATAATTAATAAGGCATTTTAAATATGGCTAATACATTTGAAGAACCGTTATTCAGAGAACTTACTGTTCTTGAGAATAAATCCGATAAAAATATTATTAAAGCTTCTAAGTCAAAATCAGCAGGAAAAACCAAAATTTCTGTTGAGGAAGAAAGCCACCATGGCGTAAAGATAGTTCTTAAAAAAGATGAAAATGATTCTTTAAAAGAAATAAAATTTGTTTGCTCCTGCGGGCAATCCAAATCTATTGTGCTGGATTATTCTGAATAATAATTCACATCTGGTTAGCTTTAGCCAACTTAATCAAACCCATCTTAATAAAACTTAAAATTAAACAAAATAGGGGGGTGGCACTTCATTTGTGTTTCATATCAAAAACTTAAAGAGAATTTGATGTCAACATCGAACATAAAACTACTTGAAGATTTTATTGATTACACTTCACTCCGGAATAAAGTAATAAGTAAAAACATTGCTAATATTGGTACCCAAAATTATAACAGGGAAGAAGTAGTCTTTAAAGATCTTTTTGCAGAAAATCTTGCTTCATTAAAAACAACAAACCCTAAACACATCGGACAAAATACCTTCGAAAGTGAAAACAGTGTTATTACCGATAATAGTAAAGATATGGTTTCGGGAATTAACAATGTAAACATTGATGAGGAAATGGCTGAGCTGGCAAAGAATTCTATCCAGTTCAAATTTGCTTCACTAAAGATTAGTGGTTATTTCAGAACGCTTCAATCTGTAATTAAAGGAGATAGTTAAGAATGAAAATAGGAGATAATTTACCTGGGTTTAATATTTCTGCAAAAGGTTTAAGCATACAAAGAGAGAAGATGAATATCATTGCAGAAAATATTGCTAATTCAGACACAATCAGAGATGGGAGCGGGCAGCCTTATAAAAGAAAGTTTGTTACCGTTGAGCAAAAAAATGATGCGCTACAGTTTACAGGCAGTCAACAATCAACAATAAAATTAAATACAACCAAGGAAGATCATATCTCATCTTCAGCAGTTTTATTTGATGAAGTTATGAATGGAGCTGATAATCTTAATGCGGTGGAAAATGAAGACCAAAGCAAAGGGGAGGTTGTTTATATGCCTGACCATCCTTATGCAGATGAAAATGGATATGTTGAAATGTCTAACGTAAATATTATTACTGAGATGGTTGAGATGATAGCTGCAACAAGAAGCTATGAAGCCAACCTGACAGCACTAAATGCTTCCAAACAAATTGCTAAAGATTCATTGGAGATTTAATTATGAAAATATCAACAAATAATATTGGTAATTACTCGGTTCAGCAGTTTCAAAAAAATATTGAAAAAAAATTAACCTTGGCTAAGGAAGAAGAACTAAATAATGATGAGAAAAATTTTTTTATAAGTCGTTATCCGCAAAAGAAGGATGATATAGTTGATTATCATTTTTATCAGAAGAGCGGAAAAATGTCAGGTGTTAAAATAGGTCATTTATATGATAAAAGAGGATAAAAAATGATAGTAGATTCAATTACAAATTTACTCCCTGAAATTCTGATTAATAAAAATGAAAAGCCTGGAAATGCAGACTTTAAAAATGCATTAACGGATTTTATTGGAAGTGTAAACAATGATCAGTTGAGCTCAAACAGCATAACAAAGGATTTTATACTTGGTGAAGATGTTGAATTGCATGAAGTAATGATTGCAGGGGAAAAAGCTAAAACAAGCCTGGAATTACTAATGGAGATAAGAAATAAAACTATTGATATGTATAGAGAATTAACAAGAATACAGATATAGGATTAAATGAAACACAATTTTATGGAATCGCTCCTGAATATTTTCAATAAGTTTTCCATCCAGCAGAAACTTATGCTTGGAGCAACCGTTGGAATAACATTAATCCTTTTTTCAGCTTTGCTTTTCTTTCTTAATGAGCCAGATTTTTCACCATTGTATGCAAACCTGTCTGAAGATGATGCCGGTAAAGTAATTGATCAGTTGAACTCTAAGAAAATTCCCTACCAGATTGATGAAAACAGTAAAATGATAAAAGTACCTAAAGATAAAGTTTACGAAACACGTTTATCTTTAGCAGGTAATGGTATTCCCAGTTCAGGAATTATTGGTTATGAAATATTTGATAAAAATACCATGGGAATGTCTGAGTTTATGCAGAAGTTGAATTACAAAAGAGCTCTCGAAGGTGAACTTGCAAGGACAATTATGCAGCAGGAAGGTGTTGAAGGAGTTCGCGTTCATATAGTAACTCCACAAAGATCAATTTTTAAAGATGAAGAGAAACTGCCAACTGCATCTGTGGTATTAAAGCTTAAAAGTAATAATTCAATTTCCAAAGGAAATATGGCTGCTATTGTTAACCTTGTTTACAGCAGCGTTGAAGGAATTAAACCATATAATGTCTCTTTGATTGATACAAAGGGAAGAATACTCTCAAAGGAAAATGAAGATAATCCTATTGCTTTTTCCAGTTCAAAACAATACGAAATGAAGCAATCAATTGAGAACTATCTTGGGAAAAAAGCACAAACTATAATGGATAATATTCTTGGTTACGGTAATTCAATGATCCAGGTAAATGCAGATATTGATTTCAACCAGATTGAAAAAACAATGACACTTTTTGATCCCGAAAGCCAGGTTGCGATAAGTGAACAAACTATTAAAACAGAGAATAATGGGTCAACTCTAGGAGATTCGGTAGCACAAACCAGCCAGAATAACACAATTAATTACGAAGTGAGCAAAACAATTCAGCGGGTAATTGAGGGATCCGGTAATATAAAACATCTTAGTGTTGCTGCTGTAATAAATGATGTTGTGAAAGAAGTAAAAAAAGATGAAGAAACTATAACTGTTTTTGAACCCAGACCCGCGGAACAAATGAAAAAACTTGAAGAAATTATAAAAAATACGATTGGTATTAATGAAGAAAGAGAAGATAAATTTTCCATTGTCAATTTATCATTTGAAACCAAACCAA
>CAZECH010000213.1:0-5662 GCA_964510675.1 uncultured Ignavibacteriaceae bacterium | reverse complement strand
ATGGCACCTTCCACCGCTTGTAAGTTTCTCTCCTTCAAGTGCAAACCTGAGTAAGTCCTTTTTAGAAAACTTTGTTCCCAGAAGATGATCAAGAGCAACTACTGCAGCAACTGCACTGGCAGCACTTGAACCTAAACCAGTTCCAAGCGCCATCTTTTTATGAATTTCTATATCAACCCCTTTGTTGAAATCAATCTCTTTAAGGAAGGATTTAATTGCCACCCCAGCAGTATTCATTTCAATTTCTCTGGATAATTTACCCTTATCACCGGTTATCTTTTTTATAGTGATATTTTTTCCCCCAGATAATCTTACAACAATTTCATCGCCCGGATACTCAAGTGCAAATCCAAGAATATCAAATCCGCATCCAACATTTGTTACAGAGGCAGGTGCAAATGCCCGGACTTCCTTCATAATAGATTTTTTGCTTTCATAAGTTCAGCACAAAGTATTGCACCACCTGCGGCTCCTCTTATTGTGTTATGAGAGATGATTACAAATTTGTAATCAAGTAAATTATCCTCACGCAATCTTCCGATTGCAACAGCCATTCCTTTATCAATATTACGATGGATTCTCGGCTGAGGATATTTTGCTTCCTCGAAATAGTGAATTGGCTTCTCTGGTGCAGAAGGAAGTTTAAGTCTTTGCGGTTCTGCAGAAAAATTTTTCCAAACTTCTTTTATCTCTTCAACTGAAGTTTTCCTTTTCAATTTAACCTGGATACATTCTGTATGCCCATCCATAACTGCAACCCTGTTGCATTGAGCACTTATTTTCATTTCAAGATTTTTTACTCCGACACCATTAAGTGAACCAAGAATTTTTAATGGTTCAGTTTCCATCTTTACTTCTTCCCCACCAATGAATGGAATAACATTATCTATGATATCGAGACTTGAAACACCGGGATATCCGGCACCTGATAATCCTTGCATCGTTACAACATTAACTGATTCAATTCCAAACGCATCTGATAGTGGTTTGAGTGCAAGTGCAAGACCGATAGTTGAACAATTTGGATTTGTAACAATACTTCCTCCATTGTAATTCTGAATCTTTATAAGTTCAAGATGATCAGCATTTATTTCCGGAACAAGCAAAGGGACATCTCTATCCATCCTGTGATTTTTTGAATTGGAAACTACTACATAACCTTTTTCTGCAAAAGCAGTTTCAATCTCACCAGCAATTGATGCATCAAGTCCTGAGAATGCAACTTTGCTTTCAAGGCTAGGGTCACAATTTTTTACAACAAGATTTGCTATTCTTTCAGGAATAGGTGTTGCCTGAATCCAGTTGACAGCTTCTTTATATAATTTACCAGCGGATTTTTCAGAAGCAGCAACTTCTTTAACTTCAAACCATGGATGATCTTCCAATAATTGAATAAATCTTTGCCCAACGCTTCCGGTAGCGCCAAGAATTGCAACTGGAATTTTTTGTGATGACATATTCTTTCTTTTTATGTTACTAAATAATGTTTCTTAAAAATTTTACTGCTTTGAAAAACTCAACTTAAATAATTTGAAATCCTTATAACATCTGCAAAGACACCTGCGGCTGTTACTTCTATTCCTGCACCAGGGCCTTTGATTACTATTGGCCTGTTGCCGCAATTAACAGTTTTAACAGATAAGATATTATCTGTACCGTCAAGAAAATAAAAAGGGTGATCATGGTTTACTTCAGTTAAAGAAATTTTAGCTTTGTTGCTTACAAGTTCTGCAATGTAACGAAGTTTCATATTCTTTTTCTCTGCAGCATTTCTTTTTTCTTCAAAGAAGGAATCATATTCTTTTAACTTGCCTAAAAATTCATCGACACTTTTTATATTTCTCAACTTTTCGGGAACGACATTTTGAATTTTAATCTGATCGAACTCCAATTCAACACCTATTTCTCTCGCAAGAATTAAAAGTTTACGCGCTACATCAGTTCCTTTAAGATCTTCTCTCGGGTCAGGTTCTGTAAAACCTTTTTCCTTTGCTTCAATTACAATTTCGCTAAATTTTTTGTTTTTATCGAATGAGTTGAAGATATAACTTAATGTACCCGAAAGTATTCCTTCAATCTTAATAATCTTATCACCGCTTGAAACAAGATCTTTAAGTGTACCAATTATCGGAAGACCAGCCCCAACATTTGTTTCATAAGCAAATCTTACATTGTGTTTAAAAGCAATTTCTTTTAATGTCCTATATTCATTCATGTTTGTTGAATTAGCAATTTTATTCGGTGTAACAATTGAAATATTTGCTTCGAATATCTCCTTATATTTTTTTACAACATCATTGCTTGCCGTGCAATCAATAAAAATACTGTTGCTTAAATTAAGCCTTACCATCTCGCTTATAAAACTTGATAGGTCGGTTTTAACCTCTGAAGCGACAAGTTTTGATTTCCACTCACTTGTATTTATTCCATTTATATCGAAAAACATTTTTGTGCTGTTTGCGAGTCCAACTATTTTCAATTTAAGCCCGTATTCTTGTTTAAGATATTTTTCCTGCTGAGTTATCTGCTCAATAAGAGTTGTTCCAACTTTGCCTGGTCCAATTAAAAATATATTAACTGATTTAGCCGGGGATAAAAAGAAAGCATCGTGAAGAACGTTTAATGCTTTTGATTCATCATGCTGGGAAATTACTACAGATATATTCCTTTCCGATGAACCTTGTGCAATTGCTGCAATATTAATTCCGTTTCTGCCGAGTGAATTAAATATCTTTCCTGAAATACCGGGAGTTTTTCTCATGTTCTCACCAACTATAGCAATGATCGACATGGAGCTTTCAATTTCAGGTTCATTTACCAAACCATCCTTAATCTCAAATCTGAACTCATGCTCAATTGCTTTCTTAGCTGCCTGGGCAAATAATGGAAGAACAGCAATGCAAAGTGAATGCTCAGATGAAGCCTGCGTTATTAAAATTACCGATATATTTTTGGAAGCAAGAGTTCCAAATATCCTCTGGGCCGTTCCGGAAACACCTACCATACCGCTTCCATGAATGCTTATCAACGCAATATTATCCATGGAAGAAACGCCTTTAATCAAATAGTTGCTCCCATTTGTTTTCCTGCTTATTAATGTTCCTTCAAAATCAGGTTTAAAAGTATTTTTTATTCTTATTGGAATATTTCTGTTAAGTGCCGGCTGCATTGTTGGAGGATAAATAACCTTGGCGCCAAAATGTGAAAGCTCCATTGCTTCTTCATAAGATAATTTATTTATTGAAAAAGCATTTCTTACTTTGCGGGGATCTGCAGTTAGCACACCATCAACATCTGTCCAAATCTCTATCTCTTTGGCATCAAGTGCGGCAGCAAAAATAGAAGCAGTAAAATCAGAGCCTCCCCTGCCAAGAGTTGTAGTTTCATTATTAGGAGTTGAGGCAATAAATCCGGTAACAATTTTTAATCCGGAATAATTCCTGAAAACGTTTTTAATTTTTTTATTAGTGATTTCAAAATCAACTTTAGCATTACCAAATGAATCATCAGTTGTAATTATGTTGCGTGTGTCTATGAATTCGGCATTAAGCTTTATAGTATTTAAATAGCTTGCAATTATAAAAGCAGATAACCTTTCGCCAAAGCTCATAATAAAATCAAGTGTTCGGGGAGTTAATTCTTTCACAAGGAAAATACCGTGAAGAACATCTTCAAGTTCGTTGAGAGTCAGTTTAACCCAGGAAAGGGCTGCAGTCTGATATTTAACAGGGATTAATGATTTAACAATGCCAATATGTTTTTCTTCAATATGATTAAAAAGGTTTTTGTAGTTGTTATCTCCTCTTGAAGCGGCTTTGCTCATTTTAATAAGCTCATCAGTAACTCCGCCTAAAGCAGAAAGTACAACAACAGCTTTACCGGTTTTACCAAACCTTTGCTTCAGAATTAAGGCAACCTTTTCAATCCTTTCACCGGTTCCGACAGAGGTGCCGCCAAATTTTAATATTACCATGAATTTTTCCTGTAAATGCAAAAAAAAACCGGCTCCATTTCTGAAGCCGGTTTTATTAAATTTTAATTAGATTGATAAAACCTTGCTTCAGCCTCCCGGCATCTTTTTCATTGTTGTACACATCCCGGTATATATACACATCAAAGTTTTATCCTTATTATTATTTTTATATTCAAAATTTTCAACACAAAGCTAATACTAAAATTATGGTTTGTCAATATGGGAGGAAAGTAAATAAAAATTCCTTTACTGCTTTTATTGCTAAAAGTTTTTATAGAATTACTTAAATTGCTGCAGGTAATCATTATAAAAATTTATTTTCAATCCAGAGTAAAATGAAAAAACAATTGATGTTCTCTTTTCTTGCTTTATCCATAAATATATTTTCGCAAAAATTTGTTGAAGAGTATAACCCTCCGGATGGTTACTTAAAAATAGGACCGGAGCCTGAACAAATGATTCCTATGGTTGAAAAAGGATATACGCTTATACTTCCGGATAATGAAGTAGTAAATGGAGTAATAGTTGTGCCGGATGGAAACAGAATGAATTTTAAAGAGTTCATTAATAAAAATGGTACGTTGGAAAATGAAGCTTTAAAGAAGAATGCAGCAGTTATTCATATTCTTACCGGCAATCCGCTTGATTTCTATTTTACTGATGATACTATGAATGATGTTGCCAAAAGGCTTCAATCAATTCTTACTGAAAATAATCTCAAAGGAAAACCTGTTTTTCTCACCGGTTTGTCTCTCGCGGGAACAAGAGCATTGAAGCTTGCAATTTTTTTACAGGGAAACAAAGAAAAATTCTGGCTGCAGCCGGCAGGTGTTGCTATTGTTGATGCACCTTTGGATATGGTGAGATTCTGGGATGTTGTTAACCGTGCGATGATGAATAATTTTTATCCTGATGCTGTTGCTGAGGGTAAATGGGTTTCATATCTTCTTAGAGAAAATTTAGGAACACCACAAGAAAATTTCAATAATTATGTCGATTACTCCCCTTTTGTTTATATAGCAGAAGATGGAGGAAATGCTGAAGATCTTAGGAACATTCCTGTAAGAGCTTACCATGAACCTGATGTAAATTGGTGGATAGAAAACCGGAGAAAAGATTATTACAGCATGAATTCAATTGATCTTGCCGCATTGATAAATCAATTAAAGCTTTTAAATAATGATAAAGCTGAACTTATAACTACATACCAGAAGCGTGAAGGTTTGAGTGAAGGATCATCGCCCCACACTGATACAATTGTAGATTATGCTGAATTATTGGATTGGTTTTTATCTAATCAGGATTAAAAATTATTATGACTTTTATTGATTTTAAAAATTCTCTTAGTCAAAATTCTCCACCAAAAAATGTTGATGATTTGTTAACTGCTCTGTGGCATGATGCAAAAGGTACCTGGGAAAAAGCTCACAAAGTAACTCAGAATATTGAAGGACAAGATGCAGCATGGGTCCATGCTTATCTTCACAGGAAAGAAGGAGATTCGGGAAACGCATCATATTGGTATTCAAGAGCAGGAAAATCGTTTTCAAATAAAACTCTTGAAGAAGAATGGGAAGAGATTGTTCAAGCGGTGATAGCTAAACAATAGGGAATTATGGAATAGTGTGACATTAGAATCAATACCTGTCGAGTTTGAATTTCTCACCGAGATAAAGCCTTTTCACTTCT
>CAZECH010000212.1:0-5684 GCA_964510675.1 uncultured Ignavibacteriaceae bacterium | reverse complement strand
CAAAGTTTGAACTCTCCCAGAATTATCCTAATCCGTTTAATCCAAACACAGTAATTTCATATTCATTACCAAAAGCCGGGTATGTATCATTAAAAGTTTATAATGTTTTGGGACAAGAAGTATCAACTTTGGTAAATGATATAAAGGATGTGGGAATTCATAAGATAGATTTTAATGCTGTAGGATTAAACAACGGAATTTATTTTTATAAATTAGTAACTGGTAATATTTCCCAGGTTAAGAAAATGACTTTCATAAAATAATCTTATTTTTTTTTCGTAAGTAGGGACAAAGGCATATCTTGTCCCTACTTTTTTATTTTACAAATGAAAATTATTTATTATTATAATTTAAAATAATAAGTTATTTAGAGAGAGTTTGTTATGAAATTATTCATCTTCTTATTGATCTTAATATCAATCCCGGTTTTTGCCCAGTATAAATTGGAAGAAATCAAAATAATAGAAGGGAAATGGAAACTTGATGTTGAGAATATCATTTTATTTGAGGAATGGAAAAAAGTAAATGAAACGATCTTTGAAGGATTAAGTTACAGAATTGAAGATGGAGAGAAGAAAGTAGTTGAAAGATTGCATTTACTAGAACTGTATGATCATATTGTTTATATTGCCCAGCCTGGAACTAATCAACCAACACTTTTTACTTTAATATCCACGGAGAATAAAAAATTCATTTTTGAAAATAAAGAACATGATTTTCCACAAAGAGTTATATATCATTTCATTTCAGAAAATACACTTTATGCCTGGATTGAAGGAGAAATAAATGGAGAACCCAAAAGAGATGAGTATAATTTTATAAGAAGTGAATAGGGAATTAAGAAAAAATCTTCCTGAATCTGTAATCTTTACCGGCAAATCTGAAATCCACTTTTAATTCAAATTCTAATGAAATCACTCCGGTGGCACCATACTTGCTTAAACTACAAGAAAATGTTTAACAAAAAATGAGAGAATAAGTTGAAACCACATAAAATATTATTTCCGGTATTAATTGTTTTCGCTTTAATTCTTTCAAGCTGCGAAAGTGATCTGGATAATGCCGTAACAATTAAAAATCTCTCTGCCGGTGAATTATTTATTAACTTCAGGGGAAGTTATTATACGGTAGCTCCCAGTAATACTAGTAATTACATTATAAAGGATATACCTAAAGGCAGTTTTTCATATGCTACAACATATGAAGTACCTGCAGACGTACCATCTTCTGTAGAAGGGCCTGCATCCGGTACTTTAGCTTTTAGGCAAAATACAAAGGTATTAATGATTTTCTCGAGTACTTTTGCTGACAGCACATATAAGTTATATGTTACACTTTCTAGCAATGAAGATCTTTCAGAAGACAGCCCAACCGGACCATAAATAATTTTTGAGGAGGATTTTGATGAATTTTATCGAAATAGGTGTTATTACTTATCTGGTTGTTCTTGTATTCTTGGCAAGAAAAAACTTCAGGAAAGTTTCCCGTTCACTTAAGAAAAATTGATAATGCAATTCAATTAAAGAGTTCTTGAATTATTTTCAAGAACTCTTGCTTCATTTTTAAAACCAACTATTACTTTATCAGGTGTGTTAATGAACAATCCGCTTTCAATAACGCCTGTAAATAATTTAATTTTCTTTTCAGTTTCTTCAGGTTTTTCAATTTTTTCAAAATGAATATCAACAATAAAGTTATTTCCATCTGATTTAAATATCTCACCGTTTTTTAACCTGAGAGAATTTTTAAATCCTTCTGCCTCAAGTTTTTTTTGAGTTTGTAAATAACCAAACGTTGCTATTTCCACCGGTAAAGGAAAAACCCCAAGAGACTTAACCATTTTTGATGAATCAACAACCCAAATAACTTTTTTTGAAATTGAATGAACAATCTTTTCATAAAGTAAAGCGCCGCCTCCACCTTTAATTCCATTAAAATAATTATCAACTTCATCAGCTCCATCAACTGTCAAATCTATATGATCAATTTCTTCAATAGGTATTAAAGGAATATTTAAAGACAGTGCCAGACTTGTAGTTGAATTTGATGTGGAAACTGCGGTTACTTTCAATCCTTTTTTAATTAATTCCCCAACTTTCTTTATGAAGTAAAAAGCTGTTGACCCTGTTCCCAAACCTATAATCATATTATTGGAAATGAACTCAGTAGCTTTTTCGGCAGCAATTTGTTTTTCTATCATACCAGTAAAAATATTTTGAATGAATATGAAGTAAACATCGCATCTTCAGTTGAACTTTTCAAGAAAAGAAAACAAATTTTTGAATTTAAAATAAAAACAGGTCTCTATAAAAAGACCCATTTAATTTTTCTAAAATAAGAATTAGTTGATTATTCTATCACTTCAAATTCAATTCTTCTGTTGAAAGCTCTACCTTCAGGTGTACCATTATCCACGAGCGGAACAGATTCTCCAAACCCTTTAATTGTTAAGCGGGAAGGATTAATCCCTTTTGAGATAAGATAATCTCTGACGGAAGCTGCTCTTCCTTCAGAAAGTTTCTGATTATAACTATCCGTTCCAACATTATCTGTATGCCCCTGGATTTCAACTTTTAAATCAGGTTTTTGATTTAAAAATTGAATTGTGCTGTATAAGGTTGGATAATATTCAGGTTTTATCCGAGTTCCATCGAATTCGAAATTAATACCACTAACAATCCATCTTGTTTTTTCAACTTCGACCGGCTTTTCAACAACAATCTCCGGGCATGGATCCGGGCAAGGATATTTCTTAATCAGATTTTCAATTTCATCAAGTGTAGGATATTCATCATAAGGTGCCCCTACTGTCACACCATCATAGAGATTACATATAGCTGATGGTTCACCCTTAGAGAAATAAAACTGTAATCCTGCACTAAGAGTTATATAAGTATCTGAATTTCCGCCGAATAATCCTTTATCTTCACCAGGATCATCATATCCATCAAGTTTATTGGTTGAAGTTGTATGATAAATTCCTTCTGCTTTAAGACTCCAGTCTTCAGAAAACCGCCATTCAGCACCTAATCCTAAATTAAACTGATATTCAAGATACGTTACATCAAGATATAACTGTGGAGAATTATCATTTGCGAATAAAATTCCCCCAAAACCTGCAGCTAAATACGGTGTAAGGTCTTCACATGGAACAAAATAATAAATCAGATCAAAATCAGTAGCGACAAGATTAATTGTTTGGGTATAATTACTGCTTTCCGTTTTCATGTAATTATACCTGCCAACTACTCTTAAACCAACATGCTCTGATACGTTTCTTTGAAGTGTACCATAAACACCATAATTACCAATTCCAGACCAGGCATCAGTGGACCTACTAGACATGCTCATTATCCTTGGATAACTAATTCCCAAACCCAAACTCCAGCTATCCTTTGCTAATTGTGAGTATAATTGAGAGCTAAAAATTAGAACTAAAAAAACAATCCTTGTAATAATTTTATACATAATCATTTTAATTTTTAGATGAAAAAAATTAGAACAATAATAGAGCCATAAAATTACTTAATGAATTTGAAGAAAGATATTTACAATAAAAAATTATTTTTGTGATAGAAGGTACATCTTTCTTAAAGAAATAGTTTAAATAAAAATGGTCTTTTACAATGAATGTTTTTACATAGCTGTCAGAAGTTTTTGTCAAAAAATCTTTGTTTAGAAAACTAATACTCATTGTATTTTATTATTTTCATAGTGTTAAAATTCTTATAGGAAGTTAAATGAAGAGACCCGAAGATCAGATATTAGTTATTTTTGGTGCATCGGGGGACCTGACTTACCGTAAACTTATTCCTTCTATATATGATTTATATATTCAGAATTTACTTCCTGAACGATTCATTATTCTTGGTGTTAGCAGAACTGCATTATCGAATGAAGTTTTCAGGAATAAACTGGAGAAAGGGATTAAATCTTTTGCAAATTTTAAAAATGACGAAGGCAATAAACTTCAGGATTTTCTAAGCAAAGTGTTTTATAAATCGATTGCTACTGAAAATCCAACAGAATATTTACAACTTAAAACTGAAATAGATTTGCTGCATGAAAAGTTTGAAATACAGGAAAATTGTATTTACTATCTTTCAACACCTCCAAGTTTGTATTCCATTATTCCATTAGCTCTTGGAAAAGCAGGAATGAGCAAAAGTGCCGAAGGTGGTTGGAAAAGAATAGTAATTGAAAAACCTTTTGGTTATGATATAGATACAGCAAAGGAATTAAACAAAAAGATACTAAGTGTTTTTGATGAAGATCAGGTTTACAGGATAGATCATTATCTTGGGAAAGAAACTGTACAAAACGTTTTTGTAACAAGATTTGCAAACGGAATTTTTGAACCTTTATGGAATAGGAATTTTGTCCATCATATTGAAGTTACAGGTGTTGAGAATATTGGTGTGGAAAACAGGGGTGGGTATTATGATTCTTCCGGTGCATTGAGAGATATGCTTCAAAATCATCTCCTTCAGATAATGGGATTAATTGCAATGGAACCGCCATCCTCTTTTGATTCTGATTCTATACGGAATGAAATAATAAAAGTATTTCAATCTCTGAGGCCATTGAAGGAAGAAGATGTAATAAAAAATGTAATTCGTGGTCAATATGTTGCTTCAAAAATAAAAGGTGAAGATTTATTAGGATACCGTGAAGAGAAAAGTGTAAAAACGGATTCGAGAACGGAAACATATGTTGCAGTAAAACTTTTTATTGATAACTGGCGCTGGGGCGGAGTTCCGTTTTATATAAGAACAGGAAAAAGGCTGCCAACAAGAGTTCCCGAAGTTGTTATTCATTTTAACCATCCACCACATTATCTCTTTACAAGAACTAATATGCAGGAAGGATGTAATCAGCTTGTGATAAGAATTCAACCGGATGAAGGAATACTTTTCAAAATCGGAATGAAAGTACCGGGCGCGGGTTTTAATGTGCAAAATATTAATATGGATTTTCATTATTCTGATCTTATTAATACTTATGTCCCGAGCGCTTATGAAAGACTTTTATATGATTGTATGATTGGAGATTCAACACTATATCAAAGAGGTGATGCTGTTGAAGCTGCCTGGAAATTTGTTAACCCGATTTTGACAGCATGGAAAAATAATCCCGATATTCCAATCTACGGCTATCCTGCTGGAACATGGGGACCGGAACATGCTGATGATCTTATAGAAGAAAAAGAGATTACCTGGCGGTATCCATGTAAAAATCTAGCAAATGATGGTTTATATTGTGAGTTATAGAATATTGATCTGAAGCCGGAATGACTTTGTCTATTAAAGTATTTAAATCAATAGAAAATTTATCTGAAGAATTTTGTTTGGAATTCTTTAATGTAATTAATAATAAGCATAATGCTAAGGGGAAAATAAATATTGCACTTTCCGGAGGTAATACACCAAAATTTGTATTTCAACACCTGGCTGAATTTTATAAAGAAAGATTAAAGTGGGGAAAAATAAATTTGTTTTGGGGTGATGAAAGGTGTGTTCCTCCTGAAGATCCTGACAGCAATTTTGGAATGACAAAAAAATATCTTCTCGATCATATAACTATTCCTTCTGAAAATATTAAAAGAATAATAGGTGAAAATAATCCCCAGGAAGAAGCAAAGAGATATTCACAAGTTATCAAAAGTAGTTTGCCTTCTGTTAATA
>CAZECH010000211.1:0-5685 GCA_964510675.1 uncultured Ignavibacteriaceae bacterium | reverse complement strand
CTTATGAAAGCTATACTTCCCAATGTGAAAAAGAATATCGGCTCGGCAAACAAAGCAAAAGTAGCTTCACGCGCCGCACCCATTCCTTCAAACGAACTTCCAATATCCATCGCAGCTAAAATCTGGAAGAATCTTGCAAGCCCAAGCATATATGCAAATAAAATAATATCTCCATTAAAGCTTATTAAAGGTTTCCAAAATCCTATCGGAAGCATAGCAGCAGCAAAAATAACTGCAACAAAATTTATAAGAGGCGAGATTTGACTAATAAAAGATGAACTGTTTGCATTGATAGTTTCTTTTTTGAAGAGTCTCTGCAATTCATAATAGGGTTGTAAGATTGGTGCACCAATTCTTCCTGTAAATATTGCTTTTTGTTTATTAATGACCCCAGCAAATAAAGGAGCAATTATTACGATTGCCAGAATGGAAATTATTCCTTGCAGTGTTGTTACATCCATAGGAAAGCTATAAACGCATAAATGGTGATAACAATTAATATAAAGCCGATGTAATAGCGAATATCAGTTTTGCTCAGGAAGGTTATTTTTGAAATCAACGAACTTAAAAGCCTGAAGCCCGGCAAAATAATTTTCTCATTAACAAAATCTTGTGAATGACTTTCGAAGCTTGATTTAATTGGAAAAACATCCTTAGATATTTTAACTTTTTTATGATAAACCAGGATTGATTGTGGAATTGTATTCAGCTCATCTGCAAAAGATGAAGCAGTGTATTGCATTCTTGGATCAAGATTTTCATATGCACAGCCCCAGGCATTGGAATTTCTTTTTCCATAACGATTCTGAATCTTCTTCTTTAAAAGATATAAAACTATAATCCCGGTTAAAGCAGATGTGAAAATAACCGTTATATAAAACCAATTCATATTAATTAATGCAGAAGAAGAATTACCAGGGACAAAGCCATCGCTTAAAACTTTATTAATTACACCGATAAAAGGTTGAGGGTAAAATCCTATCACAATGCAGAATAATGCAAAAATACCGAGCGACACATAATCATAAACAGAAGTATGAAAATGCTTAACTTCTTTTCTTTCAGTTCCTAAAAACATTATTGAGTTTATCTTTGTAAAACAAGCAACTGCTAACCCACCTACGAATGCAAGCCCCACAACAAAAAGTAACATCAAAAGGGGATAATAGTTTTTAAGTGCGTTTGCAGTTTGGAAAAAACTATTGAATATAATGAACTCGGAAATGAATCCGTTAAAAGGAGGGATTCCGCATATTGCAATAGAACCAATAAGAAAAAGTAAAGCTAAATATTTTGCACGGTGAACAAGCCCTCCCATCAATTCAATATTTCTTGTTCCAAGGTTCTGATAAATTACACCGCTGCCAATGAACAAAAGACTTTTGAATATTGCATGATTTAAAGTATGAAGAAGAGCTCCGCCAAAACCTAATAGCTGCAGAGCCGGCAAATTATTTGCCGAACCAATGAACCCTATTCCAATTCCTATTCCTATAATGCCGATGTTCTCAATTGAATGATATGCAAGGAGTCTTTTAATATCGTGTTGAGCAAGCGCATACCATACTCCGAAAATTGCACTGATTATACTAACAATAAGAATTAACCAGCCGCACCATTCGGGAATTGGTTTTAGAAATTGATAAGTTCTTAAAATTCCATAAATGCCGGTTTTAATAATTATTCCTGAAAGAAAAGCACTCAGCACAGTTGGTGCAATTGGGTGAGCTTGAGGAAGCCAAAAATGAAACGGCATAAATCCGGCTTTTATTCCAAAGCCAATAAAAGATAGAATAAAAATAGCCGTGATAAGGTTACCATCTACGGCTAAAAAATTATAATCACTTAAAAACCAACTGTTGGTTTGATAATGGAGCAAAAAGAAAAATATATATAGAATAAAAACCGAAAAATGGGAAGCGACGAAATAGTAAAAACTTCCTTTCTGAACTTCTTCTTTCTCTTTTTCCAGAACCATTCCAAGATAAGCTGTTATACTCATAACTTCCCAGCTTACTAAAAAGAGTATTGCCTGGTTTGCAATAACAACAAATTGCGTTGATATGAGAAGTAAAACATAAAATGTAAAAAAACTTTTTACAGATCGCTTCTGTTCAATATAATGCTGAAGATGTGAGAAGTTGTAAATAGTTGTTGGAATGGCAACAAGCTGAATAATAAATAAAAAATAAAGATTTAATCCATCCCATCTTACCCAGTTATTAAAAAGAAAAACGTTACTTTCTAAAAGCGGTAGTGACGTAAAGATTGCCGAAGATAAAGTTGAAATTAATCCTAAAACCAATCCCAAAAGCAAAATAATATTTGAAATTACAAAAGCTCTCCGCTCATTTTTATTTATAAAAAGAAAAACAATTGAGAATATTTGAATGGCAAATATCGGGAGTAAGTAATTTCCTTGCGTTAAGAAGTTATTCATTGAATCATTATTTCAGGTGTCTCGCGTTTCTTCAATCTTGTTAATTATATCTAAAATCTCTTTGCTCTCGAGCCGTTTTTCCAAAGCAAACCTGAATACTTCTTTTGATAACAAAAAACTCAGGTGAGCTATCAAACTTAAATGTTGTTTAACAGTTTGTGAAATAAAAAGAATAATTGTATGGACCGGTTTATCATCAATTGATTTTAAATCAAGTGGTCTTACCGGGAAGAAAAAATTTATTATAGGTTTGTTTTTGCTAACCATTAAAGGAATTCTCGGATGCGGCAAACTTATTCCGTTTCCGATGGCCGTGCTCATCAATTCTTCCCTGCTTTTAAGAAGTTGTATAATAATTTCGTGGTCAACATTTTTTTCAAGATGTATTTTGGAAATCATTTGCTCAATGTAAGATGCTTCAGTCAGATTACAATTATAGTGAAATGATTCCTTATCAAGCAAAGCATTTAAAGACCTAATGTGATACTCGCTTAATTTTTTATGACCCGATATATTTATCGGAAGATTACGCCCGAGTGCCCATTCAATAACCTGGTGCTTGTTAAATAATACTTTATCATGAAGTATTTGAAAGGGGATTTCTTTTCTCTTAATAAATTGCTGAATTTCTTTTTCAGGAATAGTCAGCAAATGCGAAATGTCTTTTATGGTTAGATCCATTTAAAATCCAGTGTATAACGAAGCTTCAGAATATTTTTATAATTAATGTTGGAGCGAAATTTACTAAAAGAAATAATGATTCTTAAAGGATTAACCTTGATTAGAAAAATTAAGTTGTTTATTCTTTCATTGTTAAAGAATTCCATGAATGATAATTTTATTTAAATATGAAAAAGCAAAAACTCAAAATTCCTGATCACTTTGATCCCGGTAAAGTTGATAAAATCTGGAAAGTGAATTATCAGCAAATTGCTGAGGATGCAAGAAGATGGGCAGAGAAAAATAATCTTACTTCAGCAGTTGACGATAAAATAAAAATCGCTCTGGTTTTAATTGATGTTCAAAATACTTTTTGCATACCGGACTTTGAGCTTTTTGTCGGCGGACGATCGGGGAGGGGCGCTGTTGACGACAATATAAGATTGTGCAAATTCATTTATCAAAATCTTAATATAATAACAGAAATCATTCCTACAATGGATACTCACCAGGCAATACAGATTTTTCATTCAATATTTTTGATAAATGATAAAGGAGAACATCCGTTACCATATACTTTGGTTTCTTATGATGATATTGAAAAAGGAAAATGGAAAGTAAATCCTTATGCAATAAAGTTTTTAGGCTTAGAAGAGAATAAAGTTCAGCAGCATCTCATCCATTATGTAAAAGCACTTAAAGAAAACAATAAGTACAATCTCACAATCTGGCCTTATCATGCAATGCTGGGAGGAATTGGTCACGCTCTCGTTTCTTCAATTGAAGAAGCGATTTTCTTTCATAGTATTGCAAGATACAGCAAGCCGGATATTCAAATTAAAGGAAGAAATTCTTTAACAGAACATTACTCTGCCTTTGGTCCGGAAATAACAATCGACGCAGAAGGAAATAAAATTGCTGACAAAAATTTACTTTTGCTTGAGAAGTTAATGAACTTCGATGTTATAATCATTACCGGGCAAGCAAAAAGCCATTGTGTTGCATGGTCAATTGAAGATTTACTGAAACATTTTTCATCAAAGGATAAATCATTAACAAAGAAAGTTTATATCCTTGAGAACACTACTTCTCCTGTTGTTGTTCAAGGTGTAATTGATTATACAGATGATGCGGATAAAGCCTTTAAAAGTTTTGCTGATGAGGGTATGCACATTGTTAAAACTACCAAGCCTATTGATGAGTGGGCAGAGATAAAATTACTTTAAGCTAAGTATAATGTCATCCTTTGATAGGTTCAGGATGGATTGTTAATTTCTTAACCGCTATCTCCGCAACATATTTCCCAATACTCAATGATGCAGTTGCTGCAGGTGAAGGGGCGTTAAGGACATGAACTTGTTTTTCATTTTCAACTATACGAAAATCATCAATTAATTTTCCCTCTTTATCCAGAGCTTGTGCACGTATGCCGGATCCACCCGGAATAATATCCTCCTCTTGAATTGATGGAACTAATTTTTGCAAGGCTTTTGTAAAAAGTGATTTGTTCAATGATCTCCTGAATTCATCAATTCCCATTTTATAATGCTGCATAGTCATTTTCCAGAAGCCGGGAAAAGTAATCATTTCAAAAATATCCGTAAAAGAAATTTCATCATAAGTATATCCTTTCCTGCTGAAAGCAAGAACAGCATTTGGACCGGCTTCTATTCCACCTTTCACCATTCTTGTGAAATGAACTCCAAGAAAAGGAAACTTAGGATCGGGTACAGGATAGATAAGATTCTTTACAAGATATTCTTTTTCTTTTTTTAACTTATAATACTCTCCTCTGAAAGGAATGATCTGAACTTCAGTATTTAATCCACATTCTTTAGCAATTCTATCAGATTGAAGTCCGCCGCAATTAATGAGTAACCTGCCAGAGAAATCTCCTTTTGTTGTTTCAATTACTAAATGATTATCTGAGCTTAAAACATTAATAAATCTGCATGAAGTCAAAATCTCCCCACCTTGCTGATGAATTAATTCACCAAATTTATTTGTAACCGACATGTAATCTACAATTCCTGTTTCGGGAATAAATAATCCTTCTTCACCGGTTGTATAAGGTTCATAATCTTTTAACTCGTTTTTACAAATTCTTTTAATATCTTTTAGTCCGTTTGCCAAACCTCTCGTTTCAATTTCAGTTAAAGCAGGAATTTCTTCTTTATCGGTCGCTACAATTATTTTTCCACATCTGTCATTAATAATATTATGTTCTTTGCAAAACCTGTAAAGTAATTCTCTTCCTTCAGTGCAAAGTTTTGCTTTTAATGAGCCGGGTTTATAGTAAACACCTGAATGAATAACTCCGCTGTTATTACCGGTTTGATGTGAAGCAAGTTTTTCTTCAGTCTCAATTAGGAGAACAGAATTAAATCCTTTTTGTTGAAGTGAAAGAGCTGTTGCAGTTCCAACAATTCCGCCACCGATAACAATGACATCGTAAATTTTATTATTCATAAATTAGATAATCGGTTTATTGGTTTTCTCAAATAAACTCGTAAAACAGATTAGTAATCTGTGTTACGGGTTTTATTATAATTTTTATTTTTTTAAAAACATTAGAAGAAATTTAT
>CAZECH010000210.1:0-5701 GCA_964510675.1 uncultured Ignavibacteriaceae bacterium | reverse complement strand
GTAATTCTTTGAAGATAGATATTGTTACGTTACATAGCGACTCTCAAAGATTATCTGGCGTGATGGATATTGTTCGTGGACTTGTTAATAATGCTAAATCATTGTTTAATGATGTTGTTTCTGTAAAATATCCGTCACTGCCAAGACTGCCATATACTTCGTCAGTCGATATCTGTAAAAATCTTTCAACTTCATATTTCCTGGAAACTTCAAGTAAAACATTTGTGCCCATAACATTTGTTCTGTAAAAAATTTCTGAGCCTAAAATACTTCTGTCAACATGAGATTCTGCAGCAAAGTTAATAACATATTTAATGTTAAATTTCTGAAATATGTAATCAACCAAATCAAAATTGATTATATCACCTTTAATAAATTGATAATTCTTTTTTTTCTCAGAGGGTTTTAGATTCTCGAGGTTCCCGGCATAAGTAAGCTTATCAAGATTAATTATAAAATAATCGTCTCTTTTATCAAGAATATAATTGATAAAATTACTTCCTATAAATCCTGCACCGCCTGTTACTAAAATATTTTTCATTTGATTTTCAAGCTAGAATGAGAAAAATCCTATAAATAATCCTGATTGAAGAAAAAAAGAATTTCCATTAAGATCAGAGGGAACACTTGATATTTCAGTATCATTATCGACAGACCATTCATCACCAAGACTGATTTGGTAACCTCCGCCAATCCTTAACGAAATAAATCTATACAAAGGAATATCAACATTTAAAGTTGGAGCAAAAATAAAAAAATCATTTTTAAGGGATCTGCTGACATTTTGTGTGGTTGCATTTTGTGATTCATTCCAGATTTCATTCCAAGAAAAATTACCATTGTTATTGTAAACATCTATTGAAATACTTCCACCGCCAAATAAAACACCTAATGATACAGCAATATTCCTGATGAACGGCAATGAATATTCCACGGTTAATCCACCTCCACTAAGATTATATCTTACTTCTTTTGTAAAACCATTTGCATCACGTGAAGAAATTTCTGAAGCTGAACCTCCGAAACCCATTCCGCCAATTCTAAGGTAATCAACAAATCCAATATAAATAAACCCTGCCCCACCTGATGAATAGAAACCGCTTTCAGAAAGTTTAGACACACCGATAGCATTTAATTCTCTGTTTAATGGTTCAAGATTTGGGAAGTACCAACCTGGCGTATATCCTCCGCCACCGCCAAATGGGGTATCAAAATATTTCTTATCCTGGCTGTGTAAACAACCTGCTGGTAATAAAATTATTATAACTATAATTAATTTTCGTTTCATAATATTCATTTTAACAGTTGACAAAGTTACAAAGGCACTAAGAAAAAGCAAAGAAATACTGCGATAAATACTATTTGAAATTATTGAAAACATTTGTCCCTGTTAAGTCAATAATTATAGTCTTTAGGAGAAAAATAGAATGGGCTTCTCTTTCACAATTTTGAATTTTCATTATATATTAACATTAAAATTCTATAATAAAAATTAATCCAAAATGAAAATTCTTATAACGGGTGGAAGCGGACTTTTAGGCCAGTATCTTAATATTGAACTATCAAAGAATAATAATATTTTAACTTTGTTTCATGAAAATGCGGGTAACTGTAATAATTATAATTACACTCAATTTGATTTAAGGGATTATTCTTTTCTTGAAAAAATATTTACAGGGTTCTCGCCGGATATCGTAATTCATACAGCATCAATTTCAAACCCTCAAAAGGCTGATAAGTTAGCTCCCAAAATTGTTTATGATATTAATGTTACTGCAACAAAAAAAATTGCTGAATTGTGTGAAAAATATAAATCTAAATTAATTTATACATCTTCAGATTTGGTTTACGCAGGTTATCGCGGTTCAATGCTTAAAGAAGATTCGAAGCTTATTCCAATATCTCTTTATGCAGAAACAAAACTGATGGGCGAAGTAAAAATCCAGGAAACATTTGACAACTACTTCATATTAAGAGTTGCTCTTTTATATGGTTTCGGATTGAATTATTCAAAAAATCATTTTTCCGAAATGTATTATAATTTTAAGAACAATAAGAAAGTAAGGCTTTTTTATGATCAATTCAGAACACCAATTTCCCTCAAAGAAATTGCAGGAGTTATAAATCATCTTTGTAAGATTGATGTTAAGAAGGAAATTATTAATACAGGTGGGAAAGAGAGATTATCCCGTGTTGAACTTGGAGAAATTTTATGCGATGTAGCCAAACTTGATAAATCATTAATTGATAAAATTTCAATGGAAGAGTTTAAAGATTCCCCAATGGTTTCAGATGTTTCTATGAATACTGATAAACTGCAATCATATGGAATTAAACTAAAAGGTGTTGAAGAATCAATAAAAGAAATATTAAATAAAAATTAAATTGTCATTACTGCGAAAGCAGAAATCCAGAGATTCCGCCTCAAGTGCGGAATGACATAATAGAAGGTAGATAATTGAATCAATTACTCGGTGCACATACTTCAACTGAAGGAGGAGTTGCTGCAGCTCTGGATCTCGCAAGTAAACTCGGTTTTACAGCAATGCAAATTTTCAGCAAGAATAATAACCGGTGGTCTGCGAAACCTTTTTCTGAAAAAGAGATAAATGATTTTAAAACTAAACATGCGGCTTCAATTATTCAGTTTACTGTTGTTCATGATTCCTATCTCATTAATTTATGTGCTTCATCATCGGAAATTCTTGAGAAGTCCAGGACAGCTTACCTTGATGAACTGAACAGGTGTGAACAACTTGGAATTCCATATCTTAATTTTCATCCGGGTTCACATATGGGCGCCGGTGAAAAGGAAGGAATAAAACTAATTGCCGAGTCACTTAATATCGCTCATGAAAAAACCAAGGGATTTAAAGTAAACAGTATGATTGAAGTAACTGCCGGGCAAGGCTCCACTTTGGGTTACAGATTTGAACAGGTTAGAGAAATAATTGATCTTATCGAAGTAAAGAATCGGATGTCCGTCTGTATTGATACAGCTCATATTTTTGCTGCAGGCTATGATATAAAATCACCTGTGAGTTATGAAGAAACAATTAAAGAGTTTGATGAAATTGTGGGATTAAAATTATTAAAATGTATTCATATGAACGACAGCAAAAAACCATTAGGTTCAAGGGTTGACAGACATGAACATATTGGAAAAGGATTTATCGGAAAAGAAGGTTTTAAAAATATAATGAATGATAAAAGATTAGAACACGTTCCAAAAGTTCTTGAAACACCTAAAGGGAAAGAACATTTGGAAGATGTTGAGAATTTAAAAGTATTGAAAAGTTTGATAGGGTGATCTATAGTTTATAAAAAATCAATTTGAATACTGATAAATAGCAGGACGATATCTTGGCTTTGGAATAGCTTTTCCTTCTTTTTTTTACTACATCCATCCAGGCTTTTTTTACTTTTTCAACTTCTTTTAATACTTCAACAGGCGTTTTCCCAAATGCTGAATAAAAGGATAAACTAGGAATATCTGCTATATAACATTCATCATCTTCACTAAAGAAAATATTTATATGATAATCTTTCAAATTGGTTCTAATACTCGCAATACAATTATCCCTGTATCATTTTTAAGTTTGTTTATATATCCGGATAAATGATTTTCAGATATTTGTACTTTGGAACCGGGTACAGGGGCGTGAAGCAAATGAATACTTCCATCTTCCATTTTAACTGCGATACCAACATGACCAATATCTAAACCTTCTTTACTTGTTGTGAATGCAATTAAATCTCCATTAAGAATTTTATCTTCAACAGATAAGACATTTTCTTTAGGTATATAATAATAAGAGCGGCATGCTATTTCTTTTTCCTGCTTTTCAATAACCGGGATAAAATCAGGTTTTTCTTTTAATTGTTTATAAAATTGAGGATGAGTTGACATAAAGTTAAGATTAAAATTTATTGGCTCACCGCCAATTTCTTTAGTTATATCCTCAACAATTTTTTTCTCTACGTTATCATATATCCAATCTGAAAAATAATGAAGACGTGACGGATACCGATTAATAATTCCATTCCTATATCTTATGTAAGTAAGTTCAGATTGATAATCTTCAAAAGTCGTTTTCCCATTTTTTATCAAACGTGAAAAGACTAAAGCATTTTCCAGGAAAGTTGTACAATCCAGCCCTGTAAGATTTATTACAAGCTGTTCTTCACCATCTTTTTCAATAGCAAATGCTTCATAATCAGTTCCGATAAAACTCTTCCCAATTTCAACAATAATATCTCCTATTGGTTTTTCGATCCCGATAAGATCGGGATTTTCAACAGCAAGAGAAAATTTAGAATTACAAATCTCAACATCCTTATCAGTAAAGATTTGTGCCTCATCTGTAACTGCAAAGAGCAAAGAGCATAGTGCAAAAAGCAGCATCCATTTTACATTTTCCATCTTCCATCTTCCATCTTATATGATGTCTTCATCGGTAGGAACAATTGAGTATTCTTCAAGTTGTCTTGCGTGTGCGAGATTTTCAAACCGTGCATACTCTTTTATGAATGCAAGTTTTACATCTCCGGTAGGACCATTTCTTTGTTTACCAACTATTATTTCTGTAACACCTTCGAGTGAGTTGCCATCCTGATCTACTTTAATTCCATAATACTCGGGGCGGTAAAGAAAAGTAACAACATCAGCATCCTGTTCAATTGAACCGGATTCACGTAAATCTGAAAGCTGCGGTCGTTTATCTGTTCTTGCCTCAACAGCTCTGTTCATTTGTGCAAGGGCAATAACAGGAATGTTTAATTCTTTTGCTAAAGATTTAAGTGAACGCGAAATGTGGGAAATTTCTCTTTCACGGCTTTCTGCTTTTGCAGGTCCTTGCATCAGCTGGAGATAATCAATTATAATCATTCCAATATTTTTTTCAGCTTTAAGCCTTCTTGCTTTTGCTCTTATTTCAAGCACAGTTTGTGCAGGTGTATCATCAACATAAATAGGAGCTTCTATCAACTTGTGAGCATTTTTACTGAGTTTTACTCCTTCTTCATGAGGTAGTTTTCCCGTTCTTACAAGGTGAGCATTCAATCTACCTTCAGCACAAAGTAATCTTATTATTAATTGCATTGTAGACATTTCAAGAGAAAAAATACCAACAGGAATTTTGTGATCAATTGCTGCATTACGTGCAATAGAAAGTGCTAATGCAGTTTTTCCCATAGAGGGTCTTGCTGCAATTATGATAAGATCAGATTTCTGAAAACCGCCAAGCATATCATCAAGCTCATAAAAACCGGTTGGAACAGAAAATTTTATATTTGATTTGGAATGAATGGCTTCAATATATTCGAGAGCATCTCTTACAGCTCTGTCCATTCCTGTAAAAGATTTTTTAAGATGGGATTCTGTTATTTCAAATATCTTTCTTTCAGCCCGGTCAAGAAGATCAAATGCATCTTCAGTTCCTTCATAAGCTGCCCGTGCAATCTCGTGTGAACTTGTAATAAGTCCACGTAAGATTTCTTTCTCTAAAATAATTTTTGCGTGGTACTCAATATTTGCAGCTGAAGAAATATTCTGAGAAATCTTGCTTAAATAAACGGCCCCACCAGTTTCATCAACCTGTTCTCTCTTTTTTAATTCTTCATAGACAGTTACAGTATCTCTTGCTTCACCAGCTTCAAAAAGAGAAAACATCGCATAAAAAATTGAATTTTGCGCTTTAAC
>CAZECH010000209.1:0-5703 GCA_964510675.1 uncultured Ignavibacteriaceae bacterium | reverse complement strand
AGCATCACAAGCCGATTGTGAGGGCATCAAATCGTCAGGTTGCGATTTCCCAATTCAGCCTATCGCATGGACAGGAGGGAGGCCGGTTACGATTTCAACATTGAGCCGGAACCGAACCTGCTTTCGAAATCTTGAATTGGCCGCTCATCAGGAACTGGTTCTAATGCGTATCGTAAGCGAAAGCGGGAACGGATTTTTTCTGCAACTGACTTGAGATCCTAATCGGTCGCCAAACCAGGCAAAAAAGGGGGCTAGACATCGACATCAATAAAGGTTTATTCTTCTCTCAATTTCCAACCAATTCAGTTTTCCGGTAGACTTTCGGCATAACCCTAACCTTCGTGGGATGACCGTGAAAGTGCGCCACTCGAAGGGTTTGAAAGTGAGGCCTCTGAGGGACTTTTGTTCCCTTCGAGAGGCTTTTTCTTTTAGGGAGTGATCCCATGTCACCAGAGTCCTTCAAGCGTAAACTCACGGCTGTCCTGAGTGCGGATGTGAAGGGATACAGTCGCCTTATGGGGGAGAATGAGGCAGAGACGGTCAAGACCCTTACTGCCTATCGGAGAATTATGGGGGAACTGATCCAGCAGCACCGTGGACGAGTCATAGACTCGCCAGGAGACAACATACTGGCTGAGTTCGGGAGCGTAGTAGATGCAGTGCAATGTTCGGTGGCGGCCCAGAACGAGTTCAAGGCTCGGAATGCAGAGCTTCCAGAAAACCGACGCATGGAATTTCGGATTGGGGTCAACCTTGGGGACGTGATCGAGGAGGAAGGACGGATATACGGAGATGGAGTGAATATCGCTGCTCGTTTGGAAGGATTGGCTGAACCCGGCGGCATCTGCATCTCCAGGACGGCTTTTGACCACATCGAAAGTAAGCTACCACTGGGATATGAATACCTCGGAGAACAAACTGTCAAGAACATTGCAAAACCTGTTGGGGCCTACAAGGTTGTAATGGAGCGCAGGGTGGTAGTTGCGAAGGCAAAGGGCAAGAAGCCTTTAACCCCAAGGTGGCTTGGGAAAAAGGCCCTTGTCGGAGGGCTAGGAGTTCTGATTGTGATCATTGGTGCGGCGGTTTGGAATTCCTACTTGCGGGCGCCTAAGAACGAGCCTGCTTCCAAGGATACAATGGCCTTCCCGTTACCGGATAAGCCCTCGATAGCAGTGTTGCCTTTTGTAAACATGAGCGACGACCCCCAGCAAGAATATTTCAGCGATGGGATGACCGAAGACCTGATCACAGATCTTTCGAAGATCTCGGGGCTCTTTGTTATCGCCCGGAACTCAACCTCTGTGTACAAGGGGAAGCCCGTGAAGACCCGGCAGGTCGCAGAGGAGCTTGGGGTGCGATACGTGTTGGAAGGAAGCGTACGCCGGGCGGGGGATCAGGTGCGTATCAATGCTCAGCTCATTGATGCTATGAGCGGCCACCACCTCTGGGCCGAGCGCTATGACGGTACCATGAGAGATGTGTTCTCCTTGCAGGACAAAATCAACCAGAAGATCACTGCGGCTCTAGCCGTCAAGTTAACAGCAGGGGAGATAACGTTAGTCAGCCATAGGGGTACCAGTAACCCCGCAGCCTATGAAGAGTTTATGAAAGGGCGGCAGCATCATCTACGATTCACAAAAGAAGATGATTCCAAAGCGGAGGCGTCTTTCAAGAAGGCGATCGAACTGGACCCAAACTTTAGTCGGGCTAAGGAAGCGCTTGCACTTTTGTATTGGGACGGGGGCAATCACCATATGCATGGAGCCTTTAAGATGTCGTACCCTGAGGCTCGGTTGCGTGCCCGCCAATACCTCATGGAAACTATGAAGGAGCCGACATCCACCACATACCTTCTTTCAGGCCTCATGGATCGCAACTTGCGCCTGTGGGATGCCGCCCTATCCCAGCTTGAACAGGCTCTGGCCCTCGATCCCAACGATCCCGCCTGCCATAACGCCCTAGGCTCGGCTATGTCCATGTCTGGAAAGCCGAAAGAGGGAATAGAATATCTCAAGACTGCATTGAGGCTAGACCCCCTTAACCCGTCTCGCTATTTCGGAAATATCGGGATTGCCTATTTCTGCATGGGGGAATGGCAGGAAGCTGTAACGGTTATTGACAAGGCGCTCAAACTAAATCCGGAAACTCTGAGTTGATCAGTTGTCCTTGCGGCAGCTTTGCCCATCTTGGCCGTGAAGAGGAGGCCAGGGCTGTGGCGCAAATTTACCGTCGAAGTTCACCCTCGGGATCAGTCTTCCCACCGCGCACCGTGATGTATTTTCGAAATTTTCAAGACCGAGGAGTGGCGAATTCTTTAGTGGAGGGCCTTAAGAAAGCGGGGCTATTTGATCCGGGACCAGAATATGTTCACGTGTCCAGGGAAGACCAGATTACAGGAGACGATCTTAAGAAGTTCTTTTTACCATCCATTATTGAAGGGTTCGGATCCGGTGGTTCCCAATGGTCATTTTCGACGACAAGGGATGGCACAGTTTCTCTTCGTTCTCCAAGAGTCCCAGGTGGGGTGGTCGATACAGGGAAGAGATGGATCGAAAGGGATAGGGTTTGGACTCAATACCAAAATCAATATCACGGCTTGGCGATTTGCTCGACTGTCTTCAAGAATAGAAAAGGCACTCCAGAAGGCAAGGATGAATATCTCATGTTCAGCGATATAGCGATGATTCCGTTTTCACAGGCAAGGTGAGGTTGCTGAAACGAGTATGCGACAGCGCAATCATAATAAGCGGCGATCGCTCCATTTATCAAACGCATGTTGTGCAGCGTGGCTGTGACAAGTCGCTGCCTCCTTGTTGTAGCTTGAGGGCGATAACGAATTGCATCGCGTCTAAGCTCGGTAATAGGATGAACCGCCGAGTGGTGGACGGTTTTGCAGGCCTCTGAGAGCGAGTGATTGTAGACCCTGATCCTTCAAAGTCACGAGTGATCGTCAGACCGCGATCACCAAATGGCAGGAACAGACTGAAGGTGCCAGAATGGTCAAGATGTAACTGATGAGTGGGAAAGGAATCTAAATGACCATGCAGATCAATCGGATGGATTTTATTATTTCGCCGGACAGGTAGCCATTGAATCAGAAGGCTCATGAAGACTTTTTTGGTTAGGCACGGCTATGGTAGAGAGGCGAGGCTCACGGGGATATCTTCGGGTGGGTATAGAATTGTAGTGTAAAGGTTAGAGTCATCGGATAGACAGAAATCGAAACCTATGGAAGGAACAAAAACAAAGGGGGCGGTGAATGCAAAAGATGAATCGTCGACAGTTCTTGCGGGTAGTATCGGCAGCGGGATTGTCTGCTTGCGCACTGACAACCCGCGCCAGAGCACAGGAAGGCATGGCCAAACCTATCTGGGATTGGGGCCAACTTCCCCCCAGAGCGTTTAGTGACAAAGGCGGAAGTCCATCCATTGTAGGAACCTCTCAGGCCCTTTTTTCAATCAATGTGGAATGGTTGGTGCGAGAAGCAGTCGAAAAGGGAGGAGGGCTTAATAAGATTATTCGGCCCGGGGATACCGTCCTGATCAAACCAAATCTGTTCACCAATGTTCGAAGTGGAACGGGATTGACAACCGACGTCAGAGTGGCAGAGGCGGTCGCCAAGTTGGCTCTTGATTGCGGTGCGAAGAGGCTTGTCCTCGCCGAAGGTTCCTCAACGAATATAGGCCAAAAGAGTTACAGCAGCGACGTGACTGAAAGGTGTTTTGCCGTGAGCGGTTATGCCGACCTAGCGAAAAGGATAGGCGCTACCCTGATTGACCTCAACGATGCCGGGGAAAAGCCAGGAGGGAGAGAGTTGGTGAAAAACGTTGGCCACGAACATGGCTTGAAGAAGAAGTCTTATTGGATCTCAAAACATCTTTTCGATGTCGATTGTATCATTTCGGTGCCAGTATTAAAGAATCATAAATACGCGGGGGTGACTCTTTCGCTCAAGAATTATGTCGGGATAGCGCCCGCGGATGTTTATCAGGCGCCCGGAGCCGGAGTTCCAGCAGGCAAATTCGGACTGGACCACTCCACGCTAGGCCTAGCCAAGCACATCGTCGACCTTGTCATGATTCGCCCTCCAGACTACGCAGTAATAGACGCGCTGGTAGGACTCGGTACGTGGACTAGGGATCAAGTTTCCGCCGGACCAAAAGGACCAATGCGGGCCATACTTGCTGGAAGGGACCCTGTTGCCGTGGATACGGTGGCGTGCATAACGATGGGGTATGAGCCTAAGACCATCGGGCATTTAGTATTTGCCTCGGCCGTAGGATTGGGCGTCTCAGACATGAACAGGATAGAAGTCCGAGGGGCTGGCATTGAATCCTTTCAACAGGAGTTCCCAATTCCAGTCTCAGGTAGTTGGTATAGGCCTGGGCGTTACGGACAGCGTCCTGAATCTTAAAACACCCACTGTTTCATTGCTGAGCGCTTCCGAACTCTGACTGCTGAAGTCAGTTGGGAACTTCAAAACATTGAGGTTCAGTCGTTCCCTGATTCATTATGCTGACTGAGGATCGGTGAATTGGTCATAGGCGACCGTTGCAGCATGAAGATAGGTCTTCGATAATACCGAGGAGGACGCGACAATGCCAAAATTTGCCACAATAGCTTTAATCGTTATTTTTGCACATCCCTTCTGCGGGTATGCTTTGGAAACCGATAAGGAAGAACTTCTCCTCCGCCCAAGCCAGCCTTATGTTGAGCACATTTTTCTTGAACAAGAATCAATTAGCGCCTATTTCGAAGTCACGAATATCGAAGAATATCAGAAGATGATCCCAAGTATATTCACCATGCCTGAAAAACCTCTGTGCCTGGTAAAAATAAACAATTTCTATAAGATGGAATCTGCACCGCCCTATCTTGAGGCAATTGTGCAAATCCTTGTCAGGTTCAAGAGACCCCAAAGCGGGGAAGAGATTTCGGCCTGGCATTTCCTTGGTCTGTCGGTCACAAGCGAGGAGGCCTTATGGGGCAGAATTGGAGGCTATCCAAAAGTGTTGAGAAAAGTGACGTTCGAAAATCAAGCCAATAGGTATATTGGAACTTCTTACGCACATGATGGACAAACACCTACCCTGAAACTAATCTTACAATTAGGAAAGTCGGCGCCGACCCCGGATGAGAAGCGATTTTTGGATTTTGTGTCCCCCATCCCAGGTCTTACGATAAAGGATGGAAAGGCGATTAACCGTGGCGTAGTCGGTGGCGGAAAATATAAAATCTATGAACTTGAAAAAGCTGCGCCACAGGTCTGGAATATTCAATTTGGGGACGGCACCATTGAGTACCCAAGCGTTCCTAATAATTACCTGTCTCGATTAGGGATTGGAAAATTTATCACAGGTTTTTGGTTAAAACAGAAAGCCAGATACAAGATACAGTACAAACAGGAATAGTTAAAAGGAACTGAGACCGGAAAGGTGGAGCACGTGAGCCATCGCAGTCTCAAAACAAACAGCTGATGCTTCCTGTTCCGTAACCGAATAGATCAGGTTCAGAATCAAGACAGAATCTGTCAAGGTTGATTTCGAAACCTTGTGAGGGAAGTTTTGATTAGCATTCGTAGCCGATTGAGCAGAAGGTTGAGCCGCAAGTTGTGATTTCCAAATGCTGTTAAAACGAGCGGCTATGTCTTCGGTCAAAGCGAGACTTCCCGTTCCCGACAGTTTATGCCCCACCCCCAGGAGT
>CAZECH010000208.1:0-5704 GCA_964510675.1 uncultured Ignavibacteriaceae bacterium | reverse complement strand
TCTGATCCTTTTTAACTTTATCACCTTCAACCACACCAAGATATGCTAAACGTCCCGTTCCTTTTGAAGCAACTGCAGCTTTTCTCTGCGCAACAACATAACCGCTTGCCTGTAACACAGCATCTGATTGGGAAGGGGATTGAAGGCTTACCGAAGTCAGATTTACTTCAATCTCCGATGCAAACCAATTACTCCATGAGCTGCTGATAAAAATTATTACAATTATTAATATTACTAATGTAACTCCCCACGTATAAAATTTCTTATTCTTACCCGGGGGTGAATTATGTTCTTCTCGTTTAGATTTATCAATTCTTAAAGAATTAAGATCCGCATTCTTAGTTTCCAATTTACCTTTAACCTGATTTTTTGTGGAGAGGAAATTACAAAAATTTTATAAATAAACTTATACAATTCGAAAGATTTTATACAGTTAACATTATATTCATATCGATTCAAAACAAAATAACTCGCTCAGCAGATTATCATATTTATTAGGAGTTAAGACTTTATCTTTCAACCGGCAGCCCTTCAATTTCCATTATCTTTAAAGCATTTGTAGTAGGTGATGAACCTTTCCTAAGTTTATAATCAAAAATCATTTTACCATTTGTCACATCTTCTTTAAAATGATAGTTGCTGACCTGCGGTATATCATTTTCTAATTTTATCAATTCAAGATCGTGGGTTGAAATGAGTCCTGTACCATTTAAACCTGCAAGATTTTTAATATAAGAGCGGCTTCCGATTAATCTCTCAAGATTATTTGTCCCTTTAAATATTTCATCAACCAGGTAAAAAACCGGAATTGAATTTTCCATCTTAATTTCTATTAAAAGGTTTTTCAATCGTTTAACCTCCGCATAGAAATATGAAATGCCGTCTATAACCGAATCGCTAATATTTATGCAGGTAAATAATCTGAAAAGATTTGTTTCAAACTTTGATGCATTAACAACACCACCTGCAAAAGCAAGAGTTAAATTAACTCCTGTTGTTTTTAGGAATGTACTTTTACCAGACATATTGGAACCGGTTATAATAACAACTTCTCCTTTTTTGGTTAATGAGAAATCATTGTGAATGTTTACATCAGGAGGAAGCAAAGGGTGAGCAATTTTTTCTGCTTTAAATGAATAATCGTTGTTCTTTATAAAAGATGGAAAGATATAATCGGGATTTAAATAAGCAAAGTTTGATAAAGATATTAATGCTTCGAGGTTATAAAATATTTCCAGCCACTCCGGCAGTTTATCTTTTAATTCCTCTTTTACTTTTTCTAATTTATAAGCAAAGAAAAAATCATATGGGAAAAGACTATTCAGCAGTAAAAGAGTGATTGGATTTTTCTGAAAGCTTGCCGCCAGAGTTATCCTGTTCAATCTCTTGAAATAATATGAAGGAGATTTTTTGCTTTCAAAAAAAGTTCTGCAATACTTTTTTAATAATTCATTTTTAGAATAATTGTAACTTTCAAGAAATTCTAAAATCCTGCTGAATTTTCCGAATTCCATTTTAATATCAAGAGATCTATCAAATAACTCAGAAATAAATTTTGAATTAAACCAGTAAACACCAGTATAAATCAGAGCTCCTATAGACCAGTAGGCAGGAAGAAGTCCCACAATAAACAAAATTAATAACAAAATATTAACAGGAATTATTAACGAAAGAATAAGTAAAAGCTTTTTAAGCCGGTCAATATTCAATTCTGATTTCAGCCAGCCTGATAATTTGGACCCTTCCAGTCTTTTCCGGGATGACAAACTTGCATTCAAAATAAGCTTATTTCTGAAATGCTGTAAAGGAATTAATTCCTGAATGATTCTTTGTCTTTCTAAAATAATTTCTTCAGATGGGACAGTTGTTAGTAACCATTCTTTAAGTTTCAAACTCCCTTCGGCTGAAGAAGATATATCTATTAATTGGTGAAGAGAATTTTTCCCGATTATGCTTAAGTCAGATTCAAAAGGATGATCGATCCCGGTATCTGCAAATAATTTATTCGGGATGTTTTCCCAATCAATTTTTATTCTAGCAAGATTATCTTTTTTAATATCCAGCCACAGCTTGCATTTTTTTATTCCGTAATCAATTTTATTATGAAATGCAGTTGTTATCCCGAAAATAATTATTGAAATCCCTAAAATAGTCCAGATAAATAATTGATTGAGATAAAAGAATGAGAAAAGAAATAAAGATAATCCTGTAAGAAAGATTGCTAATCGGTAATAACCGAATCTGTTACTTTTCTTTTGAAGGATGTCTAATCTAGAATTGAACCTTCTGATTCCATCTCCGAATTCTTTTAACCGTAATTTTCGTAATTCCATCTGATCAAATAATAAAAAAGATATTACAATTTATGAATAAAGGGGATGATTATAAAAACCGGATGGGAATTTCAGCAATCATTTAATTGCTTATTTAATGCACTTAACATATTTTTCAATATGACTTTATCCTCTTTTAAAAATACAAAGAGGGAATAAAGAGGGAAATAAATATGATTTACTTTTCCATTCAGATCTTTTCAGTCCTCATTTTTCAAAATATTTTTATTTGGAGTTAATATGACAAATCAGGAATTATTATGGATTTTAGCGGGATTCTTATTCTTTCTTTTCCTGTTTGGAATTAGAATAGTTCGCCCAACCCACAGAGGTTTAGTTGAAAGACTTGGGAAATACAAAAGATTTGCAAACCCCGGTTTCAACTGGATTATTCCAGTAATTGACAGGCTTTACCAGGTAAACATAACAGAGCAAATGATTGATGCCGAGCCCCAGGAAATAATCACCAATGATAATCTTAATGCAACAGTTGATGCACAGATTTATTACAGGATAAACCCTGATGAAGGTAGTGTAAAAAATTCCCAGTACAATGTTAATGTAATAGATTCACAGATTGTTAATCTGGCACGAACAACTTTAAGAAATATAATCGGAACATTGACTTTAAAATCTGCAAATAGTGAAAGAAGTAAAATAAATACAGAGCTTCACACAGTTCTTGTAAAGGAAACAGAGAATTGGGGAATAGATATTGTAAGAGCAGAATTAAAACAGATTGATCCTCCTACAGATGTTCAGGATACAATGAACAAAATTGTAAAAGCGGAAAACGAAAAGATTGCTGCTGTGGATTATGCAACGGCTGCTGAAACAACTGCCGATGGAGAGAAAAGAGCTGCAATAAAACGCGCTGAAGGAATTAAGCAATCGAGAATATTACAGGCTGAGGGTGAAGCAGAAGCAATTCGGCTGGTCAATGAAGCAGCAAATAAATATTTTATTGGGAATGCCCAGGTGCTTAAGAAACTTGAGACAGTTCAAAGTGCTTTGGAAGACAATACAAAAATAATTGTACCGGCTAACCAGGAATTAGTTAATGTAATTGGAGATATGGCTGGTATAATACCACTAAAGAAGAATATTCATGGTGGCTCGGAATAAAATTTTTAACAAAAGACGACAACTTTAAAGACATCTATTTCATTTATTTATTTTTTCTGTTAGCTCTATCTTATAAAATTATTTCAATGAGTCTAACAAATGAAAAATAAAAGTATTATAATTATTATTATAAGCTTTTTTGGGAGTGATTGTTTTATTTTAGAAAATGTTGATTTTCATAATCGAAATAATTTTGAATATCAACAATTAAATATAATAGACCAATATTCAGAAATTGATACAATGTATCCTGGTCCAGAATGGATGGAAGAAAAGGCATCAAACGATAGACAAGTAATTATATTTGCCGCTATATTCTTAGCTGTTGTACTAATTGTTGCAGCATTTACTCTTGGCTTTCTTGAATAATGAAATTATTTTTTGCAAAAATAAAATATCTGAGGAAAATTTTTATGAAAAAATATTTGCTTCCTTTATGCATAATTTTATCCATTTTTCTACCCTATACAAATGCACAGGTTGAACGTAAAGAAATCGGCAACCTTGTAATAGAAGAAATACCGGACATCCCTGAAAGGATAAGTGAAAGAGTATTTCAATATCAAAATACAAGAGGAGTTTCATTTTCAGGATGGCTGCCTTCCGGTAATGAGATCCTGATCCGGACAAGGTTTGGAGAAACGAACCAGGTTCATAAAGTTGAGATGCCGGGAGGTGCAAGAAAGCAGCTGACTTTTTTCCCTGAACCTGTAAACGGAGCTTCTGTATGTCCTGATCCTGACAATAATATTTTCTTATTTATAAAGGATATTGGCGGCGGAGAGTTTTATCAGATATTTTCCTTTGATATGAAAACAGGAATTTATAAAATGCTTACTGATGGAAAATCCCGGAACAGCAATCCTGACTGGTCTAATAAAGGGGATAAATTTACATTCAGCAGCACTAAAAGAAATGGAAAAGACACGGATGTTTATTTAATGGATATTGAAAGTGGTTCCGACATTGCTTTAATTGCTGAAGGAGGAAATTGGGCAGTAATTGATTGGTCACATGATGATACAATGCTTCTTGCAGGCAAATATATTTCCATAACCGAATCTTACGTTTACATTTATGATTTAAATGCAAAGAAATTAGAACAATTAAATCCATCCTCAGAAAAAATTTCTTATACCAATATGCTTTGGTCCAAAGATGGTAAAGGAATTTATATAGTATCGGATGAAGGAAGTGAATTCCAGCAATTGAAGTATTATGATATTGAATCAAAAAAATTTGACAAAATAACCGAAGATATCAATTGGGATGTTGAAGGAATCGAGTTATCGGAAAATGGAAATATGCTTGCCTTCACAGTAAATGAAGATGGTATGAATAAATTGTACTTAATGGATACTCAAACAAAAAAGTATAAGCCTGTTGATATTCCGATCGGGTCAATATACAATCTTCAATTTAATCAGACTGATGAAGAACTTGGAATGGTTATAAATACACCAAAATCACCTGGCGATGTCTATTCCTTAAACCTGAATTCAAATACTCTAACAAGATGGACATTTAGTGAAGTTGGAGGTTTAAATACAGAGAATTTTATTGAGCCGGAACTAATTCATTTCCCAACATTCGATGAGGAAAATAGTAAGCAAAGGATGATACCCGCTTTTTATTATAAACCGAACAAAACTGATGACTCTTTCCCGGTTTTAATTGATATACATGGCGGTCCTGAAAGCCAGGAGCAGCCTTATTTCTCCAGTTTTATACAATATTTAGTTAATGAAATGGGCGTTGCAGTTCTTACACCAAATGTCAGGGGTTCATCAGGATATGGCAAAACATATTTAAAATTAGATAATGAATACAAGAGGGAAGAATCTGTTCAGGATATAGGAAAATTGATTGATTGGATTAATAATCAACCGGAACTAGATGCATCACGAATAGCAGTTTATGGCGGATCTTACGGTGGTTATATGGTCCTTGCATCAATGGTTCATTTTAATGATAAGATAAAATGTGGAGTTGATATTGTTGGTATAAGTAATTTCGTTTCTTTCTTAGAGAACACCCAGGATTATCGCAGAGACCTCAGACGTGTTGAATATGGTGATGAAAGAGATTCTAAAATGCGCGAGTATTTAGAAAAGATAGCTCCATTAAATAATGTAAATAAAATTAACAAGCCCTTATTTGTTGTGCAGGGATTAAATGATCCTCGTGTTCCTGTAACTGAAGCAGAACAAATTGTAAAAGCCGTAAGAGACAATGGTCGAAGTGTC
>CAZECH010000207.1:0-5709 GCA_964510675.1 uncultured Ignavibacteriaceae bacterium | reverse complement strand
ATTGCTTCAACTATGGCTTCCGTATTATTTGGAGGAATCAGTATTCCGTTTATTCCGTTATCAACAATTTCAGGTATTCCAGTTACATTCGTCGAAATAACAGGAAGTTTCATTGCCATAGCTTCTATAAGAGCATTTGGAGTTATATCCCTACTGCTATCTTTTGCTATAACACAAGGCAGAACAAAGATATCAGCTTTATTATAATAATCCAGTACTTCACTAAAAGGTAATGATTCTAAGAAAAATACTTTGTCTTCCAGTTTTAACTGGTTATGAAGTTTCTTTATTTCTAAATAATAATTCATATAAAGACTTTCAGTCCCTCCAATTATTTGACAAATGAAATTGTATCCTTTGTCTTTTAACTTTTTACATGCCTGAAGTAAAAAGATAATTCCTTTTTGTTCTATTAATCTCGCTACACAAAGAAGCGTTATTATGTCTGATTCTTTTCTTTTCTGCTCCGGAATAAATTTTTCAAGGTTAATTCCATTATAAATTAAATTTAATTTTCCATTAATTGATGGGACTAGTTCGGATTTAATATATTCGAAATTATATTGTGTATTTGTTACAGCGAAATCAGCATTTTCAAATTTCTCCCTCAACCCATATAAATAATCTTTTCTGTGTACATCATGAGCTCTCGCCTGAATACTGTAAGAAATTCCTGATAACCGGGAAGCAATCAAAGCTACAAATGCACACCTGTCTGCCCAAGGAGAATGGATATGATTAATTTTATTTTCATTTGCCAAACCTGAAAGATAGATTGCCATTTTAAATGTGTTCTTATCAAATACATAAGATTTATAAGGATGATAGTTTCGAAACAGAGTGTACAAGAATAAATTAATATATGTAAGCAGTTTTCTCTTGAAGAGGTATCTTTTATATAGTTGAAGTTTTTCCTGATCAATGGGTAATAAACAAATTGGCTTTTGGTTTAAACATTCATCGAGAAAATCATTACTGGTTTGATCTGAAAATATTAATACTTCTCCCAGGGAATTTCTAAGAGCATTGATCTCTCTTTGTATAAAAGTTTGACTTAAAGCCGGATATTCCCATAAGTAATATGCAATACGTTTCTTTCCATTGGGATTTAATGCTTTATTTTTTCTTGTGAGCTCAAGAGGCCACCATTGTAAATTGTTTATTAAAAACCAGTAAAGCTTATGTTTGAGAGGATAGAAAAAACTCCAATTCAACTTTAGTTTAATAAGGCGATATCTTTTCTTTATCCTTCGGAATTTCATATACCTTAATTAAATGAGATTAAGAGTTTCAATTAGTTTTTTATAAGATTCACTTTGCAGGAAAAGGTGCATATTATCGTCGTATTTTTTTTCTAAAGATATAGAGATTTTCTTCAGGAAGGTTTTTATATTGAAATGATCTGCAAGCAACGCTTCATTACAAATTTGCCAATTGCCACAATTCTTTGATGTAATTATATTACAACCTAAAGCCGAAGCTTCAAACAAAATACCCGGGGCGGCATCGAAGATTGATGGACATACAATTGTTTTGGAATTCCCGAGAAGCTCAAACAGTTTTTCGCGGTCAGTTATAACCCCATCCCACGTAACACCGGGAATATATTCTCCAACATTTCCAATTATGTGAATAGTTATATTCTTAAGTTCAGAAATGATTTTCTTTACAAGTTCAAAGTTCTTTTCAGGGCGAGACCAATCACTTGCAATAAAAATCAGATCAATTTCTCTATCACAGAAGCCTTTGTTTAAATATCTATAATTGCATGTGTCTTTATATATCCATTCAGCAAACCAGATTACCTCAGAATAAATTTTTCCAGTCATTGAGCGATAAAAATAATCGTAAACGGAATAAATCATGTCTGAATGAGTAATAACCAAGTCAGCCAAGATAACAGCTTCTTTTTCCTCTTTAGATATGCTACTTAACTGAAAACCATTTTTCCTTATGTATTTATCAAGATATAAGAAGTTATCCAGTTTTTTATACCTTATATAATTTTTTACCTGGTCACTTCCTGTTGTTAAGTATATTACTTTTTTTTCGGGTACAGTTTTTTTTATAATAAGAGCCGCAATCCAACCAACAGCCAATATAACATCAGGAGAAATATCCTGTATCAAATAAGTCAATTCATTTTGAGCGCTGTATTGGGGTAAAGATAAATAATGGTTGTAAACCTTCGGTAAATGTTTAGGATTTCCTAAAGAACCGTTAAATAACGATTTAAATAATTCTTCATCATTAACAGAGATTAAATTAATAAAACTAACATCGTAACCATCAATAAGCATATTTGCAAATAATTCATAAGCAGAAGTGCTTGCCCCACCCCACCCTGGAACTTCAAAACATCCTATTAAAATCTTTTTAGGCACTTTTAACTTTCTTTTCTCTTAACACATTAATAATTGCAATCTCTACAGGAGAATAATCGTCATCAATGCGCTCAAAATCTAATGGCTGATGAAGACTTATACATTTATTAGCTGCTATTCTAACCCGTTTAGATATATTAGTGCTGCTTCCGTGTAAAGTAAAAGGATGAAGAAAAATAATATCACCAGCTTTTCCTGTTACCTCAATTAAAGGTAAATGTTTTGTGGCAGGAATTACTCTTTTGCAAAGCTCATGTTCGTCAAGTCCATCAGGTTCAGACTCTGCAAGTATATGAGCGGTGTAATGATGAGAACCAACAAGAATACCTGTTCCGCCACCTCCCGGTTCAATGTCAGTAAAGAGCTGAATACCCACTAATCCCTGTTCTGAAGAATTTAAATGATGATGAAACCAGTTACCTTCTACGTGCAAGTTTTCTTCTGGAACTTGCCAGCTTTTTGAAAATCCGGGAAATAATATTGGCCAAACGCCTGCCCCTGTGTGAGCAAACCATCTACCTTCACCACATAAATTATCAATTGTATCGTAATATCTCTTGGTATGAATTTGATCTACTATTTCATTTTTAAAAATTTCTTTAAGCCAAACCAAAGGTTTTTTCCAGGAAGAAGGGTCGCCCGGTTTTTCATCGAGTTTTTCCCAAACCATAAGATTAATTTTCTCAGCCAATTCTCTGGAAAATACTTCTCTTGCTAAAAGATATCCATTTTCAATAAAATGCCGAATTTCTTCCTGCGATAAAGCTTTAGACATATAATTATTTGTTTAGAAATGATTTAAACTGGTCATGGAATTTTTATGAAAGTTTTCCAGTTTATAAAAGATAGAAGCTATTTTAAAACCATTGGATTGTTTTGTTGCGTTAAAAAGTTTTTTATTTCTGAGTACATAATCTTGGCAACCAGTTCATGCCCTGCTTCATTAAGATGACCATCATATCCAAATACAACATCTTTCGATGTCTTTTTAATAAATGAATCATATGTTGACTTCATTGACAAAAATCTAACAGAATTTTCCTTTGATAATTCTTCAACAAGATAGTTAGGCTTATCAAAATCCCAGTCAATATTTTCATTGCTATTTAATAAAAAATAGGGATATGCCCCGGACGAAGAAATTGTAATAAGTATTTTACCATCATTCCGAACTTTTTCTATAAGTTCCAGATAATATTTTTTAAATGAATTCCAGGCTTCTTCAAAAACCGGAGGCCAACGTTTTAAGAAAACAATCTGATCCCAGTTATTTATTTCATTTATGTATGAAAATTCGCCTTTAAAAAAAGTCGTATCTGTTAATTCTAGTGACGGTTTATCTTTACCTATCCATTTTCGTGTATAAAGGTAAGTAGCAATCTTGGAGAATTTCAGGAAATCAGGAATCTCTGGCAATCCTTCAAGTTTTCTATCACTTATTATTCTTCCAAATTCCCGGTATGAATCCTGAATATCATTATTGTTAGTAAAAGACCAGATAACTATGTCCGGATTATATTTTCTCCCGATGTTTTCATATAAGTCAAGGGCCTCTTTTGGTCCATAACCCGATTTACCCAAAGCAATTACCTCTACATGAAACCCTTCATTATTAAATTTTTTTTCTAAAATCTTAAAAAACGTCTTTGATAGATCAACCTGTATAGCCTCAACCTGTGAATCCCCTAAAATGAGAAAGCGATGAATATTTGCTTTTTTAGAAAAAATATGTCCACTATCATGAAAGCCAAGTGAATTATTTTTTATATGAACTTTAAATTCACTTATCATCCCTATATTGTTCCCCGTATAAGTATATTCCTTATTAGGCCCTTCATTACGGGATCTGGCCTCCGCTTCATAATAGGTAACGAATCTATCGAAGGGAGGAATAATATGAAGAAGAACTTCAATAACAATTAAAAGAAGAATAAAGATGATGATATTAATAAAAATTATTTTAAATATTTTTTTCAAAATTCAATTGGTATAATTTAGTTGTTTATCATTTCCATATATTTTTTCAGCACTTTTTCAGTTTCACCATAATCCATCTGTTCCCCCTTGTTCAACCAGAGAGCTTTTGTACAGAATTTGTTAACAAATTCCAAACTGTGAGTAGATACAATAAATGTTTTACCTCTTTGTTTATAGTTTTCAAATACCTTTTCACATTTTTCCCTGAAACTTTTATCTCCAGCGGAAAGTGCTTCATCTAAAAGAAATATATCAGCATCAATATATCTTGTAATTGAAAATGCAAGCCGAGTTCTCATTCCTGTTGAAAGTGTTTTTAATTTTGCACCAATAAAATTCTGTAACTCAGCCCATTCAACTATATCATCGAACTTTTCATGTATCTTATTTCTATCAAGACCATAGACAGCTCCATACAGATAAATATTTTCAGACACACTTAGCTCATCTACCATTCCAATACCGAAACCGGCGAGATAATTTAATTCCCCATTCACTGAAACTTTACCGTTGTCAGGCTTATGTAATCCTGATATAGTTTTCAGAAGAGTGGTCTTACCCGCACCATTATTGCCGATGAGTCCTACAAATTCTCCCTGTTCAATTTCAATATTAATCTCCTTTAGTGCATAAAAAGTTCTTGTATAATGACCATTAGTGCTGAATATTTTTTTCACTGCTGCAAATGTGGACGGACGAGCGACATCTACGGAAAAAGATTTTGAAATATTCTTTAAGGTTACCATAGAGGACATATTAAAGATTCTCCGCAAAAGTTGGTTCAAATTTCTTGAAGAGCGTAAAAGCCAGGTAAATCAAAACTGAGTTTGCTAAAAACATAATTCCCCAAACCTCAAAAGAAAAAGTTGTTCCTCCGATAATTATAGCTCTTGAAAAGCCTATTAAATGAGTTAAAGGATTCAGCAAAGCAATTGTTTTCGCAATTCCACCGATGTGTGAAAGATCATAAAAGATAGGTGTAATGAAGAACAATACTCTGAGAAAAACCTGGTATATATGATCAATATCTTTTACATATAGATAAAAACATGAGAGAAGAAGTGAAACCCAGCTTACAAACATCAACTGGAGAATAATTACAAGAGGCAGCAAGAAGATACTCCATGAGAAATTAACTCCAAGTATATAAGCTACAATTACAGTGATAGCAAGTGATATTATGAACTCTATAACGTTGGAAACAATAGAACTTATAACAAGCAATTCTTTAGGGAAAAGAGCTTCGCTCGTTAACTGTTTCATGTTATGCAATATCCGCATTGAAGCAAATGTACTGTTAGAGAAATGGTTGTATTGAACAATCCCGATCAGAAGATAAATAACATAA
>CAZECH010000206.1:0-5795 GCA_964510675.1 uncultured Ignavibacteriaceae bacterium | reverse complement strand
CAAAGAATTCAGGAAACGGCAAACAGATCTTAATAAATCTTCCAACACCAAGCTGGTCAGGAAATAAAAATTTCTGGATTCCCTCGGAAAGGAATACAGCACCAACCATTAGCCTGATTAATAAGATTGGGAAATCTGATTTTAATGTACCATATGTATTGTTCATACTTAGTAAAATAAATTTATGAAAGGATTATTAAATATAAATAAAGGAGTTTTTTAAATATTATAAATAATAAACAAAAGTTGGTTTCAAAAGGAGGGTAGTGTTAAGTTTTTTTGAACAAACGATTTATATGAAAATCACTTTTAACAGAAGAAATGAGAGAACTATAAAATAGGCTAAACTAAGATTCCATTTAATAATATCTTTTATTTTGATGTAAGGAATCGAATTTAAACTAATATGCTCAATTTTTTCATCTAATGATTGTGTTTTCTGGTAACGCATCATATTCTTTTTCCTTATTTATATTGAGATTAATTTTTCCATGAAATTATTAATCATTGTTCAGCAGGATTCAGCATTTTCTTAGAAAATTAAGCTTATAACTAGTTAATAATTAGCCTGAACTAATAATTCTCTATTAACAATTATTACCTCATAGAAACTATTATAACTACTATGCCAAAAAAAAATTTTTTGTTTTATTTAATTTTTTTAATAGTCAGATATTTGGATTCTAAATGCAGAGAATTTCTACAACCCGGGTTTTCAATATTGGGAAGTGTGATTAATAAACATTTCGAGAGATTAGAGGTGTGAAAGTTAATCACAAACTAATTAGAAATTAACTTTGATGCTTAAGGTTTGATATTTATTAATAGATGCGTTGCAAAATATTTATTCTGGAAGAACAGAGCAACATTTACTAACTTAACAAGAACCGGAACTTCAACTAAACAGCCAATTACTGGAGAAAAAGCTTCACTAACTGTTTATTCCAAAGATAGCGATTGCTAGTGCGATATCTCTGCCGGTTTTGTTCCGGCAGAGTAAACATCCAGATTTTTATCAAGTAATTTTAAGTATCCTTCAGCCATCTTGCTGCACGAATTACCGCTGCTTAAAATCAATATTCTCATTTAGTTTTTATATCCGACTACTGTTATGCTGAATAAACCTGTTCTGCTTTCTTTAAATGATTTTAATTCATTATCTGATAAATAGAGCTTCAATTCTTCATCAGGAAGATCACTTCTTTTGGAAGTTTTAATCTCAATTTTTTTAAATCCGGTTTTTTCAATTATCCCAAGATATTCATCCTGCTGAAGTGCACCTGAAACACAACCTGCATACATTTCTGCAGATCTTTTTATGGCTTCAGGAAGTTCGCCTTTAATAACTATATCAGAGACACAAAAATGTGCACCTGGTTTAAGTATCCTGTAAATCTCAGCAAATGCTTTTTCTTTACTTGGTACAAGATTTAAAACACAATTGCTGATTACAACATCGGCAATATTATTTTCGAGAGGGAGGTTTTCAATTTCCCCAAGATGAAACTCCACGTTTGCCGCATTTAATTTCTCTTTATTCCTGTTGGCTTTCTTTATCATTTCTTCGGTCATATCAACACCGATTACCTTACCTGCTTCTCCAACTAATGCATGTGCAACAAAAACATCATTACCAGCACCTGAGCCAAGATCAACAACTGTATCGCCCTTTTTAATACCTGCATACTCTGTCGGCACACCGCAGCCAAGCTTTAAATCTGCATCTGCTAAATATCCGTTAAGGTTAATGTATTCATCAGACATAAATGAAGTATCAACATCAGGTGTACCACAACCACATCCGCAGCCTCTTCTTTCAGATTGAACAGCTATCTCTGCGTATTTTTCTTTTACAATATTTTTTAATTCAACATCGGAATTCATAAATACTCCTTTTTATTTTTATTAATGTTTAACACTCACATACAACTGTGAAAAGTTTGTCTAACTCTTTTTTTGCTTTACTGATAATTTTTTCATTCAGACAATAACAGACTTTCGGACCTTCAATTTCACCCTTAATTAATCCAACTCTTTTTAATTCTTTTAAATGCTGCGAAACCGTTGATTGAGAAAGGGGAAGAAGCTCAACAATATCACCACACATACAAACATTCCCCTCAGACAGTATTTTAAGAATTTGAATTCTCGCAGGATGAGATAAAGCTTTGGCAACATCTGCAAGCCAGATATCTTCCTCTATGAATTCTTCTTTCTTTGTGTAAGCCATATTGATACTTCTAAATCCTTTATCGTAAATATACGATAAAGAAATTTGTATGTCAAGGAATTCAGGAAATAATTTATTAAAGGATTGATTTTATGATTAAGGTTTGTTGATTTTCTATTCGAAAGAAAGGATTATTGCTTTTTATTTATTGTTATTACACCCTTAAAAAAATACGGAGACTAGATTTCTTCTTTTTTAAGATTCGACCAGACTGTCATATATGTATTAAAAACGCTGGATTTTGAAATGAAGCCGATATACTTTCCATTCTCTGTTACAGCAATATTCCATAATTGCTTTTCTTTAAATAAATCAAGCACATTAGTTATATCGGTGTTTATATCAATCTCTTTAAAATTGGTATCCATTATCTCATAAACAAGGAGTATATCATAAACTTCTATATCCAGCATTATCTCCCGGATATTATTTAAAGAAACTATTCCAATCAATTTATTATTTTCTTCAGTTACCGGAAATAAATTTCTGTTTGTATGTTTAATTTTGTCGACTAATTGGCGTAGAGACATTCTGGGTTGAATTGAAACAAAATCACTTTCAACAAGATCTCTTATTGTAATATTTTTCAGAAAGTATTTTTCCTGTTCAGACCTGAAATCAATTCCCATTTTAACTAAAGGAGCAGTGTAAATTGAATGAGGATGTAAATATCTTGAAATAAAAAATGATAATGCCGAAACGATCATTAATGGAACAAATAAAATATATCCGCCGGTAACTTCTGCAATTAAAAAGATTCCGGTTAAAGGGGAATGTAAGACTCCGCTTAAAACACCAGCCATACCAACCACAATAAAGTTTGCATAATTCAATTCAATACCGAATAATTTAATTAGTTGCGCTAAAAAAAATCCGGTAAAAGCTCCGGTAACCAGTGAAGGTGCAAAAATCCCTCCATTCCCTCCTGAATCAATAGTAATGGATGTAGCAATAACTTTTGTAAGGATAATTAATCCTGCCCAGACCAATATTAAAATATTTTCATTGAAAAAATTTTCAGGTAATATCCGGGGCAATATTGAATTGAAATTTCCGGACAATATATGCATTACGGCAGTATAACCTTCTCCATACAAAGAAGGTATCAATAAAATTAGTATATATAAGAAAGCCCCACCGACTAAAGCTTTTATAAAAGGTTTTTTAATCTTCTGAAAAATTTCATCTATAGCAAATGTAGTCTTTATCATGTAGAATGAAATCAAGCCGCAGAAAATTCCTAAAATTATATAGAAGGGGATTGCATTTAAGTCCCATCCATCAGTAACGAGAAAAAACAACTGCCCGGTATATAAAAATTGTGAAACAACTGCTGCAGATGCTGAAGAAATTAATAATGGAATAAGTGAAGGTATTGAAAACTCAGGTAACAAAACTTCAATGGCAAAAATAACTCCGGCTATAGGGCTGTTAAAAATTGCCGATATCCCTGCAGCCGAACCGCAGGCAAGTAGTAATGTTCTTGTTTGATAATTAAAACCTAATTCTTTTGCTAAATTAGAACCGATAGATGCTCCTGTTATTACTATAGGAGCTTCTAATCCTGCAGAACCTCCTAATCCAACAGTAAGCCCGCTTGTTAAAATATGTGAAAACATTTTTCTTTTAGGAACGTCGGATCCCTTTCTTAAAATAAGGTATATGATGTGACTTAAACTTTTGTAGATCTTTCCCCCAAAGAACAAATTAATCATCATTACAGTCAAAAGAATACCAAGTAAAGGTGCCAGAGGATATAAAAATCCAACTCCTTGCTCATTAAAAAACTGTTGTGGTTTTTCCTGCAAAATATGTACTAGCTGCTTTAATAAAACTGCAGCGAGGCCGGATAAAATTCCAACACCTAAACTGGTTATTATGATGTAGGTTTTTAGATTTATTTTATTTCGTAAAAAGGAAAAATACTTTCTTAGAAATAACCGGAAATAAGTAATAATCAGTTTAAGTTTTATTGTTCACCTCCTTTAAAATTTTTGTCCCCTTAGTGTATACAAAACAATTAAACTTATATTAAAGATAAAAAAAGATAGGGAAATAAATATTTTAAGAAAAGCAAACGGATTCTACACAGAATAATTATTATTAAATCAGAATGAATATTTTAATCTTAAAAAAATTATGTTGCCTAAGTTTCCAAATTCGGTTAATGAATTTCCCTCAAAAAACATTGTAAGTAAAAGTAAATCGAGGTTTGTAATTATTGAGTAGCTAACTGAAGGAACTAACACAAAAGATTTGTCATCAGGATTAAACAATCCGAAAACTGTTCCCCTTACAAGAGGATGAAAATCGTAAGAAAATTCCTGGTATAATGACCATCTTGCGGCTGAAAGAAGTCCAAGGTTTAATGCAGCTTTCTGAAATAATGCAGTTGAATCTTCAACTCCAACGCTGTTGTGTAAAATTTCTGTGTGAATGTAAAATGAATTCGGGAAATTGTAATCACCTGAAAGAACAAATGAATAAGCAACCTTATCAGAACCGAAAGTATAATTAGAAGAGGGAAGTGTTATTTCTCTTCCTTTGCTAATTAAAATTTCTCCGCGAAATCCTGCGCCTGAAATGTCTCCTACCCATCCGGTGCCGGCAAGCCATCTCTCATTTTTTATACCACCAATAAAATTGAAGTCGTAATCCCAAAAGTTATAAGAGAGCAACGCTGCAGCAATCATATTCTCTCTTTCTTTTGCAGGTTTGAAAGAAAACTCTGCTTTTGAAACCGCACCGGTGTAATACTGCACTCTTATTGCATCAACTGCGGGACGTTCTTCATAATCAAAATCTAAAACAGATAGTGGATTAAAAATATCAATTGGATTCCATACCCAGCTTGTACCCCATGCTATTCTCTGTCTTCCGAGTGTGAATTGAAATTCATCGTAATTCCAGTCGAGATACAACCTGTCAATTTCACCGTAACCGACTGATTTTTTTCTTTCCCAAAGAACTGCATCTAGATTTAAGTAATCGTATTTTCCTTTAATCTGATCAATGAAGTTCGGAGTATTTTCAACAGATTCACCATAGTACCCTCTTAATCTTAATTCCATTACTGCTTTTAAATTGCTGCCTGGATACCAGCGTGTATTCAATCTGGCATGAAGCAGGTGATCATCATATCTCTCCGAATCAGTTGGAAATTTGGTTGAGCTGAAAAGGTATTTTGAATATCCATTAATTTCAAAAGAAGATAATTGTGCAAATGTATAATTAAAAGCAAAGAATAATATGAGTAATAAATAGTTTTTCATTTATAAAATCTTTTTTTGCTTTAAGCGAAACGAGGAGTTTAAATTTATACTTAATGCGCCTAGATTCTTCGTTCCTTCGGAATTCAGAATGATTCCTTACCGCCCTACCCTTTCATTAGTAACATCATTTTTAATTTTTCCATCCTCAAGTGTAACAACACGATGCGCCCTTGCAATAACTCTTGCATCATGCGTTGAGAAAACAAAAGTCATATTAAATTTTTCATTCAATTCTTCCATCAGATAGAGAAGTGAATCAGCAGATTGTGAATCGAGATATGCTATTGGATAAT
>CAZECH010000205.1:0-5808 GCA_964510675.1 uncultured Ignavibacteriaceae bacterium | reverse complement strand
CCTTCCACACTCCAGAAATAATAAACCTCTCCGGTACCGGAAGATTTTAATGAGATTGTACCTTTATTTAACTCTGCCCTGGTTAAAGTGATATCCTTATTTGCAAAAGTACCGAGTGTTTTTCCATTTACAACCACATCAACTTTCATATCAGTATTTGCAGTTAGCTTTGCTGCCTTTCCCAAGGCAAGAAATGTAAATGATCTTTCCTGGGTCGAGTACATATCATCTGCAAGTTTGGAAAGATGTTTTATCATATAAGGAACCTGGCTGTTTGCCGGTTCAACTTCCAGAAGTACATTCAGCATAATTGCATTCGCTCTCACTTCAGAATCAAAACAGCCACCTGTTTCCCTGTCTGTTTTTTCAGGACTAAACTTTGCAGGGACAACTTCATAATATGTATTCCATTTCCCCATCAAAGCATAAGCCCCTGCAAGAAGATATTTTGAATCTACCGCCATCAGATGCGGACGGGATTTATAATAATTCATTGTTGCGATGTCACCCTTTTTGGCAAGGGCAAGAACATAAAGTCCATACAAAATTTCTTTATATGCCGTAGTAATTACAGTCCTTTTGTTGTTGCTGTAAGTTACATAGTTATAAGTCCCGCCTTCTCTGCTTTTCTTTTCAATATAAGATAAAAGTTTTTTCAGCACATTATCAGAAACAGCAAAGCCGGCTTTTTGCGCTTCAATTAAAAAGTGAGCAGCGTAAACACTCCCCCACCAGCTTGAATAATCTCCTCCCTGCCAGTAAGACATTGAGCCATCATGCAATTGCATTGATTCAATTTTTCTAATTCCTTCTTTTACATAATAAACAGGATTGTTGGATTTATATAATTCAGGAGCAACAAGTTTTGCAAGCTCTTCAAAATAAAGCTGCGGAAATAGTTTTGATACTGTTTGTTCAATACATCCATGCGGATAACCAACAAGATATTTTAAATGGCTGCCAAATTTAATCGCCGGAAATTTGCTGATCGTTAAAGTTGTATTCATTGTCCCCCTTAAATAGGCGGTCGGCATTTTCACACTTTCATCTTGTCCGGCTTTTATACTGCCTGAGCCGCTCTCAACAACAAGAGGAGAAACAGGACGAACACCAATCTCGATTTCTTCTTTAACATTTGCTGCACCTGTTGTTTCAAGAATTATTTTTCCGGCACCAATTTCACTCCAGGTTTTAACACTAAACCGTGCCTGGCTGGTTAAATTAGGTTTGATTGTAACAGATTGACTTTTATCCGATACGACCTGTAAAGGTCCCTCAACTTTAAGTGAGATGTTTACACTTTTATTTGAAGAAGTTGTATTAATCAAAGTAACCGTTGAGACAAGAGAATCATTAGTTGATAAGAAACGTGGAATTTCAGGTTCAATTATAATATCGTCTGCCACTTTCATATACTCATCATCACTTCCGAATCTTGAACCTGAATATGCAACGGCCATTAAGCGAATTTCTCCATTAAACTGTGGAATGCTTAAAGATACTTTTACAATTCCATCACTATCAGATTTTTTAATTCCGCTCCAGAAAGTAACAAGCTTAAATCTTTTTGTTGTTACAGGATTGGTTCTCTTCGAAATTTCTTTTGATTCTTCTTCGTATCCATCACCTCCAATTGATGATTTAAGGGTTACAATTTCCGGAAGGAGCATCTTATATAAATCATAACTTTCAGTTCTTAAAGTTCTCTTTCCATACATATACTTGTAAGGATCAGGGGTTTCATAATTTTTTATCTGGAGGATTCCTTCATCAACAGCGGCAAGAGTTATATAAATGTCATCCTCTGGAAGAGTTTTAATTGTAATCTCTTGTTTCGTATTTGGCTTTATTTTTTGAGGAGCCGTAATTGTAACAGGAAGTTTATTTTTTTTCCTTTCAACTTTAATTGATGCAAAACCATGACCCACAAGAAAAGGAGAAGTATCAATCATATTATGTTTTCTAAAAAGAGTTGCGGAGACATAAACATTAGGCATGTACTCTTCGTTTAATTCCAACTCAACTTCTGTCGAGCGGTTCTCTACATCAACATATTTGTGAAAGTAAACTCCATTCCGTTCAAGTGTAATCAGCATTTTACCGGCAAAGGGAGTTGTGAAAAGCAGTTTAGCTTTTTCTCCCGGCTCGTAAGTTTCTTTATCAGCAACAATCTCGACTCTTCCTTCTTTATCAACTTCAAAAGATGAAGCGGTTGAACTTCCCCATCCGTAAGCATAAAATGATTTTGACTGATAACCGTCTGTTCCTTCTTTAAATATTCTTAACTGGTATTCACCGGAGTTCGAAACTGAAAAAGAAAAATCTTTAGGTCCGCCTGAGATGTCTGTATTTTTATCCCATACTTTCACTTCTCTTTTTTCGGATGCATAATAATACCTGTTGTTATTATCTCTTTTCAAAACTGTCTGCCATTCATATCTTACAAGAGTTGCTTTTGCTTTGAAGTTTGAAATTGGTTTATCTTTTTCATCAACAGCAACTAAATTAAAATTTAATTTTTCATTTGTTGCGAAATAATAACCGGGTGCTTTTATCCCGATAAAATAATTTTTAGGAAAGATATCGAATGAAACCGAACGGTTTACCGTCCTGCCTGTAAAATCGAATACACTTACATAAGTGTTTGCCTGAATAATCCCCTTACTGCTTAACTCTTTAGGAACCGTATCTTTTATTACGGCAAATCCGTTCTCATCAAGTGTTCCATCTCTGAATTTTGTCTGTACAGTTGAATTTGATATTGATGAACTTGAGAAATCAAATGCAGGATAATTTTTGCTGTAAAAATTTCTATGAACATACTGAAATTGTCCCTGGTATTTCAAGCCTGATGCTTTAGCTCCAAAAAGAAATTCGGAATTTATGTCAACAGTAAGAACATCACCCGGATGTGCAGTTTCTTTATCACCCTTGAGCATAACCCTGATTTTATCCGGAACAAATTCTTCAACACTGAACCTGTAAGATGTTATTAGTTGATTAGGTCCGGAATAAACTTCAGCAACATATTCGCCTGTCTGTGCATAATCAGGAAGATCAAAAGTTAATTCAAATGAACCTTCATCATTAAGGTTTTTTTTGAACTCGCTGAATGTTTTTCCTGTTGGAGTAATTATTTTTATAATTACAGGAATATCTTTTACAACCTTTATCTTATCACTTCTTACTATTGCTGAAAGATTAACTTTATCACCCGGTCTGTACAAATTTCTTTCAGCATAAATAAAAGTTGTGTAATCGGTTGAGTATTCATAAATTCCTCCGACATCAAATCTTGAAGTTTCAATTCGCGTCTGGCGTAAATCAATAAAATTAAAATCATCTCCTTTCTCTGTAGTAACAAGTCTTGCATTAAATCCATCGGTTTGAGGTTTTATATTATTAAACGTAATAACACCATCGGTGTTTGTCTTTCCTGAAAGGATTACCTGGTTATTGCTTGAAATAATATTTACATCAACATCTGCAACCGGCTCTGCACTTGAAATAGAATTGACGAAAATAATCACCTGGTTTGCAGATTGTTTTGCAATAATTCCCAGGTCGGACATTGAAACTATCTTTGAATCATTAACCCATCTCTGTTCATCTGCTCTTACATTAATTATATAAATTCCTTTAAACCTCGGGTTTAATGCTTTGTCAAGATTAATTGTGAATTTCTCGAGCCAGTTTTCTCTTTTACTCAAATCAATTTTTTCTGAGTAGAATGTTTTGCCGTATTCATTAGGAGAATACTCATAATAATCATAGTAATATTCATTCTCATTATCGTAATAATAATTCCAGTGCCCACTTTGGTTAAGGAAATAAACAAGATTATTTTTAAACACTTGCGAAACTTCAACATCAACAGCAGGAACATTCACTGCATTCACTTCAAGATTACGTAGACCGCTCCTCAAGAGATATAGTCCGCTTTTATTTGCAAAGTTTACAGCAGGACTCAAATCAACAAATGTAACTTTTTGTTCGTACTCAAATTCCAGTTGGCCGCCGAAAAGTCCGGGCAGACCTTTTTTAATTAACAGATTTATTGTTTGTGTTTCAGAAAAATCCCCTTCTATGCGGAATGAATTTTCACTTACAAAGAAATTAATGTTTCTTTCAGGATCTGTTTTAATAAAATCTTTTAATTTTTTTTCATCCACAGTTTGAGTTGTATTGACAAGAATCCATCCTGTGCCTCCATCATATCCAGATGTTACAGAAGTGATTGCGAGTTTTGTAATCGGAGGAAGATCCTGTTCAAATTCTCTTTCATCCTGCAAAGGTTTTTTGCCTATAACAGATTGAAGTCCTTCTTTAATGATAACAGATAGTTCCTGCTCTTTATCTGTTTGTTTAATCTCTCCAAAATTAATAGCAATAACTTCAGATGGTTTATCAGACATTATTTTGAAGTTAGTTATTTTTTCATTTTCCCTTTTTACTTCAAGATATTGTTTGAGTGCTCCGGGAGAAACAGGATAATTAAAATGAATATTTGCCTGCACACTTATCTTGTAAGATTCGTTGGGAATCTGTGTCCAGAAAAATTCAACTTTAGTCGCATCAAAATCGGATGTGTGAAACTCATACTCATCAAAATCAGAATCAAAGATTGTTTTGAATAAAACTTTATCGGTTACCTTAGCTTTATAAGATTGAATAGGCTCAAGTGGATAATCAGGAGAAAAAATTAATGTTTTGCCCGATGTCCATTTAAACTTACCGGCAATCTTTGGTTCAAATTTTATGAATTCTTCGGTAAGCCATTTATCAAGTGTGTCAGAGGGTGCGAGATTCTCAGAAAATTCTATTGTGAAGGTTGTAAGATTAGCAACTTCACCTTGCGGAGAGAATTCCTCAATTGTAACTGAGTTATCAGTCCCGCAGCCGTTAAAGAAAAAATAAATTATTGAAACAAAGAGAGAGTCTTTAAGAAGTTTCACAATAACACCCCTTTAATAGGTTTAAAAGAAAAGTGTAATATCATAGATGAAAAATAATAATTGGAATAGAATGTCCAAAGGACTACTTCAGAGAGGAGACAAAAAGGAATAACTACTTGTTACTTTTTAGAGATGCATTGTGATGTATCAATTATATAAAAAAGTTACACTAAAAATTTCTCCTGAATTCTACTTTAGAAAAAATTCTCAACAGCAATTTCTCTGTCTTTATTATATTCTTCAATGGATTTATTATTAGAGAAAAGAACTATCAGCGTAATTTCATCTTCAAATTTTGATGCAACGAGAGCAACAAACCCATTATCAAATTGCCAGTATAATTCAGGTCCCTTAAAACTTCCGTATTCAGTTATCTTTATCCATACAGAATCGGTTTCTATCAAAGGTCCTGCTTTGAAATCGGGCATTCCATAATCAGCAATCAAAAAATTTTTAAGTTTATTAAAATCACTTTTAAAATATCCTGCAGGTTCAATCGAATATGAACCTTCAACTAATTTTCCGGCTTTAAATGTATAGTCTATCCTTGTTTCTAAACCTGCAATTCTGCTCTGATAGGATAAAACATAAATACCAAAACCTTCAAACGACTGTAAATAATTTTCAGTTTCACCAGCTTTTACATCCTTAATCGTACTTCCCCATGGAGCGTTCCTGAAACCGTTTAACTCTCCTGAAGGTTCGGTTTGACCGAATAACAACTTTTCTTCAGCTATAAAAAGGAATAAAAAGAATACTATACCTTTTATCAAATGAGTAATTAAAGATATCATCATATTCATTAAAGATTCATTATTTCCGAATTATTTCAACCCAAAAATTCAATGAGTAT
>CAZECH010000204.1:0-5867 GCA_964510675.1 uncultured Ignavibacteriaceae bacterium | reverse complement strand
GCCTTCATCCTTTCCGTCCGGATTCGGCAAAACGCTTTTAAATACAATATCGTCTGGTTTATATGTTTTTGGCGGAATTGGGAATCTGTTTACCGCGTTCGGAGTAACAAAAGATGTCCAGGTGAATGTACCGTCAGGTTTTTTTGCGTAGGTAATCCCTTCCTGGGCGCCGATGTACGTGATTATTTCTTTTTCAGCTTTATCCGGATCCAGAAGCCTTATCTGGTCCTCGCTGTTTTTCATGGCCAGTTTTAAATCCGGTGAACCGATAAGTATACACGAATTCCTCTATCCTCTTGCACAAGCAATGGACTCTGTAGCAATTGCAAGTGACGTAGAACTTGGTGGAACTGACCAGAAGTTTAATCTCCTTGTTGGCAGAGATATTCAGCGCGAGTTTGGATTGGAACCGCAGGTAATTTTAACAATGCCTTTGCTTGTTGGAACTGATGGGGTTGAGAAGATGAGCAAATCTTATAACAACTACATCGGCATCTCTGAATCACCAGGTGAAATTTTTGGAAAGACTCTCTCAATTTCCGATAATCTAATTTACACTTATTTTGAACTAGGGACTGATATTCCTAATGAGGAATTGAAAGCAATTAAAAAGAAATTAGAAGATCCGAATACAAATCCACGTGATATTAAAAGGGAGCTCGCCAGAACTCTGGTAAGAATTTATTATGATGAAAAATCAGCAATTGAGGCAGAAGAAGGATTTGATAAAATCTTCATTAAAAAAGAAATTCCCGACGAAATTCCTGAACATAAAATAAGTAAAGGAATTAACGAGATAAATATTATTGATTTGATTCTTGAAGTTAATTTTGCTCCATCTAAAAGTGAAGCAAGAAGACTCATAACTCAGGGTGGAGTTTCTGTTGATGGCGAAAAGATTGATGATATTTCAATTGCCATTAAATTTGATAAAGAGAAAATCTTAAAAGTTGGAAAAAGAAAATTTATAAAAGTAATAAAATAGAAGGGAGATGATAATTTGTATGTACCATCCAGAATATTCTTTACAAAGGGTGTAGGAAGACATAAAGAATACTTAAGCTCATTTGAACTTGCCTTGAGGTCTGCAGGGATTGAAATATGCAACCTTGTAACAGTAAGCAGTATTTTTCCTCCAAATTGCAAAAGGATAACACGTGAAGAAGGATTAAAAGAATTACAACCGGGGCAGATTACATTTTCTGTGCTTGCTCGTAATGCAACCAATGAACCGAACAGGCTAATTGCGGCTTCAATTGGTGTAGCATTACCTGCTGATGCCAACGCTTACGGATATTTGTCTGAGCATCATCCATTTGGGGAAACTGAAAAGGTTGCCGGAGAATACGCTGAGGACCTTGCTGCGACTATGCTTGCAACAACTCTTGGTGTTGAGTTTGATTCTCAGAAGGATTGGAGCGAAAGAGAAGATATTTATAAAATGTCAGGTAAGATTGTCCGTTCATTCAATATTACACAATCTTCTGAAGGTGATAAAAACGGGCTCTGGACTACAGTGATAGCTGCTGGTATTTTGCTTCCATAAATAACAGGTTTACGATTGTTTGGTGAACTGACCTTCTGGATTTTTTTCTGGATAATAGTAGCAATACTATTTTATGTTGATCTTTATGTAACCGGTCATAGAACGGGGGCAATAACAGTAAAAGCCAGCTTGATATGGACAGGTGTATGGATCTGCACTGCTTTAATATTCAATGTATTCCTTTACTTTTATTTAGAAGACGGGCACAATAAGGCTCTCGAGTTTTTAACAGGTTATCTCATAGAATATTCTTTGTCAGTCGATAATCTTTTCGTATTCCTTCTTATTTTCAAAGTGATGAATGTTTCAAAAGAAAATCAGCCGCAAATATTGAAGTGGGGAATTTTAAGTGCAATAGTTTTCAGGATTGTTTTTATTTTTTTAGGTGTAGGATTAATAAAACTTTTCCATCCAATTATTTACCTGTTCGCATTCATTCTTATGTATGCAGCTTACAAAATGGCATTTGGAGGAGAATATGAAGTTGATGTTGATAATAATCCGCTTGTTAAATTTTCCACAAAATATTTTAAAGTACTTCCGGGTTACCATGGAAGACACTTCTTTGTAAAAAAAGATGGAAAGACTTTTGCTACAACTCTTTTTTTAACTTTGTTATTGATTGAATCTACCGATATTGTATTTGCAATTGATTCTATTCCTGCCATTATTGCTATTACAAGAGATGAGTTTATAATAATTACTTCAAATGTTTTTGCAATTCTTGGATTGAGAGCGCTTTATTTTGCTCTTGCGGGAATAGTTGATATTTTCGTTTACCTGAAGTATGGAGTAGCATTTGTTTTATTTTATGTAGGGATGAAAATGCTCTTCTCTGATTTCATTATCATTCCTACTATAATTTCTTTATGTGTTATTATTGTTTCTCTTGGAAGCTCAGTTCTTATTTCGCTCGTAAAGAGAAAATCCTCTCCCAAAAAAGACTTATGAAATGAATTAATGCTGCACAAATTAATCCAATCAGCATCGGTTCAATTATAAAAATATTATAATCAAAACTGTTTCTTAAAAAATACCAGATTGTACTTGCTGAAAAAGCTAATATCATTTCCACAACAATTGTTTTTCTATTTATTCTTATTGCAGAATAATAAGAACTTATAACTGGTAATATTATTGCTGGAATACAGAGTGAACCAATTGTGTACCAGATTTCAATAACCGAAGGAATTGAATATGCAAGCACTACTGCAATTATTCCTGAAACTGCCAAACCTACAACTGTGTAAGATTTAAGTTCGGATTCCTTTGAATTTTTTTTAAGCCTGAATATTAAATCTCTTCCTATTGTTGTTGCGCTAAGAAAAAGAAAACTATTGGCTGTTGACATTATTGTAGCAAACATTGCGGCATAAAATATTCCTTTAACTCCTGAAGGCAATAAAACCTCTGACAGCAAAGGATAGGCAGACATCGGAGCCTTTAGATCAGGCAAGAGTGCTCTTGCATAAAGCCCGGTTGAGGTTGTAAGAAAATCAAATAACATCCAGAAAAAAATTGAAATAAAAATTCCTTTCATAGCGACATTTCCATCTTTGGCAGCATAACATCTCTGGTGAAAACCCGGATCCGCAAATGTCCATGATGCAATCAGGAACCAGACAATAATAAAAGTAAAAGAGGTTCCACCATCTAATTTTAAATGATTGGGAGGGAGAGTTTTTGTTAAATATTCTAATCCTCCCAATGAATTGTAACAGAAAAGAAAGATAAGGATAAATCCTCCGAACATAATAAAGAATTGAAATACATCAGTATAAAGGTCAGATTTATAACCACCCCGGAATAAATAAATGAGTGAAAGAAAAAGTGCTATTACCAAACTATAAACAATATTCATTCCAAAAATAAGAGAGAGGAGATTTGCGGTCATCAAAATATATGGTGCAGGTGAGACAAGTAAAAAAACAAATACAGCAGAAATCAACCCGACACTTTTTCCATAAGTCTCAGTTAGTTTATCTGCTATAGTAAACAGAGATGCATTTCTAATTTTCTTTGCAAAAAAGATTGCAAATAAAAAAGCAAAAATGTAGTAAGGAAATCCCTGCGTAAACCAGCTTACAATTCCATAATTATAAGTAAATTCTCCAACACCAAGAATTCCACCATACCAGGTAGAAACGGTTGTAAGAACAAATAGTCTTAATCCGACTTTTCTTCCTGAAAGGAGATAATCATCAGCTTCATTTGTTTGTTTTCTGCCTGCCCATAAACCAATCCCAATTACAGACGCAAAGAAAAAAATGATTATTGCAATATCTAAGAAATTAAAAGAGATCACTTGATTTAGCAGTCTTAAAATTTCTTATCACGAAAATTACCCCACCATTTATTTTAAGTAAAACTTTATTTGATAAAGCAACGTTGCTTGTACTTTCCTTTTCACCAAATGGAAGCGCAGAATTCTTTAATGTGTATTTCAATCCGATTGAAGTGATTTTTGTTTTTTTGCTAAAACCATATAAAGAGATTATTTCACCGGGAGATGTTTTAAGATCAACTTTTCCTGAATAAGGAATCAGCAGCGATTTTTCAGCAATTAATTTTATTTTTATTTCTTTGAAAAATTTAATTACAATTCCAAGGTTGCAGAATGTATGATCAAGCCGGTTGCCCATAACACCAAGTAAAACTGCTTCATCAAAACCATTTTTTATGGCAAACTTCAGGCATTTTTCAACATCCGTATCATTCTGCCTTTTTAGCTTCATTATCCATGATTTGCCTTTGAAGAATCTAAGAGTTGCATCATTTATTGAATCGAGATCACCAATTATATAATCAGGGATTATTTTTATTTTTTTTAATTGATTAGCTCCACCATCTGCACAAATGATAGTTGAGTAATTCATTTTTTGCAGGAATTGAATCACATTTTTTTTTGGTGATTTTCCATTTGCGAAAATGATGCACTTTTTCAAAAATAATCACTCATTCTTTTATTGTTCATGCTGGACTTGATCCGGCATCTCAGTTTATAATAAAGATTCCGTATCAGGTACGGAATGACATTGATAATTGTTTATTACACTTCAATCATAATCCTACTTGTAATCCTGCAAGCCAATTTCTTTCAGCAGCAGGGAAAAATTCTTTGCCAATTGCATAAGCAGAATATAAATTATCAAAAATATTATTCACCTGTATAAATACTTTCGATGGAGTCATTGCATTGAATAATGTGAATTCATAACTTCCAAAAATATCAGAGACAAAATAAGCTTCATTTTTATTATCAGAATATTCAACAAACCCCGGATATGAATTTAAATAGCTCTTGAGATTTTTATCATAATTATCAGAATAAAAATCTCCGACATATTTTCCCGTTAGTCTTAAATATAAACCTTCATACCTGAAATTAACACCAAAGTTTGTGAGAAAATCAGGAAAACCGCTGATCCTGTTTCCATTCAACTCAATTGTGTTATTCGCATCAAGATAAAATGTTCCTTCATCAATTGTATTCCTGCTGTAGGTTGCGTTGCCAAATATTTCTAAGTAATCAAATAATTTTGCGATTGCAGAAACTTCAACTCCCTGGTGAATTGTTTTATCAATATTCCCTGTAACCGGCTGTCCAAACCTGTCAACCTGTCCGTTTGCAACAATCTCATCATTAAAAAGCATATAAAACAAATTTAATGAAGCATTAAATTTTTCTGTGTTGAATGAAGTACCGATTTCAAAATCATTCATAGTTTCTGGTTTAACAAGAGGATTTTCAAAATTATATGAACCGTTAGAATTTAACTCAAACTGAGGAACTTCTCCCGCACTTGATTCTGCAGCATCATAATAATTTTTTAAACGCGGCTCTCTTGTTACTCTTGCAAAAGAAAAATAAATATTCTGATACGGCGATATGGAATAATTTATTCCAGCTCTTGGATTGAAAAAGATATCAGCAACTGAAAATTCAGTTCCAACATATTTCTCATTGTAGATTTTGTATTTATGATATGCAATCTGTAACTCGCCAAGGAGATTTATATTTTTATTTAACTTGTACGACTCATGTATAAATCCTCCAATAATATCTTTACTACCATTATAGAAATAATAGTAGTAATCTTTTGTTAATCCTGCAGGAAGATTTTCTCCATAATTAATAGCTCCCCAGTGATTTGATTTATGAAAACGAAATTCACCTCCTGCAATAAATTCTCCGTTCGTATGTTTTATACTTATTCTTGGAATCCAGCCAAATTGAGTATTTTCTACCTTAGCTCTGATAAGGGTATTACCCGGATTTTGAGTTGGATTAAAACCAAATTCATTTGTTAATCTTAAATAA
>CAZECH010000203.1:0-5885 GCA_964510675.1 uncultured Ignavibacteriaceae bacterium | reverse complement strand
CGACTCTTCTTTCTTCTTTATGATCTTCTTTTGGTATGCCTATCCGCATTTATTTATTCTCCAATCAATTGAAAATTACCCATTATATAAAAGATATTCAACCTTGTTGATTTAATATTACATGAAAAATAACGATGTTTTTTTTCACGAACTCATTTAATTAATGGGAGTAAGTGGTTTATCACCCTTCAAAACTGCAATTATATTCTTTACAGCAAGTGCCGCCATTCCTGTTCTGGCTTCTTCAGTAGCGCTACCTATATGCGGAAGTAGAACAACATTACCCAGCTTTAGAAGTTTCCGATTTATATCCGGTTCATTTTCATAAACATCCAAACCTGCAGAAAATATTTTTTTCTTTTTAAGAAGCTTGATTAGTTCGTTCTCATCAATAATTTCCCCGCGGGAAGTATTAACAAGAATAGCAGTCTTTTTAAGCAAAGCAAGCTTTTCTTTATTTAATAGATGGTAAGTATCATCTCTTAAAGGAAGATGGACAGAAATTATATCAGAACTTTTGAGTAATTCATCTAAAATCAGAAATTCTGCATTCGTCTTATTTTCAAAATCAGGATTTCTCTTACGGTCGAAATAAACTAATTTCGTTTTAAAAGCTTTTAAACGTATTGCAGCTTCAGTACCGATTCTTCCGGCACCAATGATTCCTGCAATCTTATTCTTCAACTCAACACCAAGAAGAAGATCAGGTTTCCATCCTTTAAACTTTCTGTTTCTTATCAACACTTCCCCTTCATATAATCTTCTTGCGCAAGCAAGGATTAAAGCTACTGTAAGATCAGCTGTTGAATCTGTAAGAACATCCGGAGTATTTGTTACTACTATGTTTTTCTTCTTAGCATACTCTATATCAATATTGTTATACCCTACAGCAACATTTGCAATTACTTTACATTTTGGAATTTGATCTATCAGATCCTTATCAAATTTCTCTGTAAGCAATGAAACTATTCCGTCAACGTCTTTAATATTTTTAAGAAGCTCTTTGCGTGGTATTGCTTTATCTTTTTTGTAAACATTAAATTTTATTTTTTCTTTCTTTAAAAGATCAATTGCCTTTTCAGAAATTTGTCTCGTTATAAATACTTTCATTTTAACCAAACAATAGTTTTACAATGAACAGCGCTCCGAGCATTCCAGCTAAATCTGCAAGTAAACCTGCAGGTAATGCATGCCTTGTATTCTTAATATTAACCGCTCCAAAGTATACTGCAAGTACATAGAAAGTTGTTTCGGTACTTCCATAAAATGTTGAGACGAGAATTCCTAAAAATGAATCGGAACCATGAACGGACATTATCTCAGCCATAATTCCGAGTGAACCACTGCCTGATAAAGGACGCATTAAAGCCATTGGCAAAGCCTCTGCGGGCATTCCAATTAAATCAGTTACAGGTCGGAGAATATCGGCAAGTAAATCCATCCCACCGCCTGCCCTGAAAATTCCAATTGCCATTAACATTGCAACAAGATATGGAATTATTCTTACAGCAATGTTAAATCCTTCCTTGGCCCCTTCTACAAATTGCTCATAGACTTTTACTTTTTTAATTAAACCGTACCCGATAAAAAGAAAAATCAAAAAAGGTATAGCAATTACAGAGATGATGCTTATTATTCTTTTAAAAGTTTCCGGATTAATAATTGAAAATATTTGTGTGATAGCTTTTCCCGCACCTGTAAAAAATATTAAAGCCAATGCTGAAATAATTCCAATCAGGATAAAAAAAAGTTTACTGTTACTTTTTATCCATCCGGAAAAATCTTTTTTAGGGATTGGAAATTTTTCCAGAACCTTTGCAGCTAAAACTCCGGTTACTGTTGCACAAAAAGCACCAAACAAAGATGTCCCGATAATTATTGCCGGATCTGAGCTTCCGGCTGCAGCACGTACTGCAATTGCTGTTGCAGGAATTAAAGTAAGTCCTGCAGTATTGATTGCCAGAAAAGTAACCATTGCGTTGGTAGCTGTTCCTTTATTTGGATTGAGCTTATCAAGCTCTTCCATTGCTTTAAGCCCAAATGGAGTTGCGGCATTTCCCAATCCCAACATGTTTGCGGACATATTCATAATCATAGAGCCCATCGCAGGATGATCTGAAGGAATATCGGGAAATAATTTTTTTGTAACAGGTTTAAGAAGATTTGCAATTATTTTTATTAACCCTGCTTCCTGTGCTACATTCATAACACCGAGCCATAAAGCCATAATTCCTATTAAGCCTAATGCAATATTGACAGCGGTTTTTGCATATTCGATTGCGGAGTTTGTTACCTCTTTCAATTTTGTAAAAGAAACTTCTTCAAGGATTAATTTTGTAGCTGCTGTTGAATCAGAAGTGGTTTGAAAAGCTGAAAGGTTCGCCGTAATATCATTATCATTACCTGATGCAGATGCAATCTCTTTCCAGATTTTCGGGCTGTCATCATTTATTTTGAAGAAAATCACTTTTTTATTTTCAGAAGGATTCACCGATAATTTTGCGGGAAGAAAAATGTTGCTCTTAATACTATCATTATAAAAAGAATTAAATACAGATTTTACAACTGACAGATTCACATCATAAGTTTTTTGCTGAGTTGCATTATAGGTTTCTGGAAACTCAATTGCAGCTGAAAGCTTTGCCCCATTTCTGTATTTGTTATTTCCTTGTTCAATAAAATCTATAGTAACTGCAGCAATTATGCCGAAGAAAAGCAAAGACACCCAAATATAGTTAAGCATTAATATCCCTTAGAATGGGCTGATGCATAACGAATGGTTGAATGATTGAAGGGATGAATGTAAATATCTAGGGTGGATGATTTCCATCTTCCATTTAACATTTTCTGCCAAAAGCATTCCTTTGGAACATCTTCCATCTTTATCCTCCCATTTCTTCAAAAGCCTGGATTTCCTGGGTATCAATAAAAAATACATGAGCTAACTTTGGAGATTTTTCTCTTTCAGCAGGGTTTGAAGAATATTTATCTAAGTAATTTCTTTTCAGAGTAGGTAATAATTTTTCATCATCAACTATTTTTAATGTACCTGCAACAGAGATAGAAAAAATGCTGTATGTAAGAATGAAATCCGGTTTATGGCTTTTCTTTATCTTATCATTTTTTACAATTGTAAAACTTACAGTTGATTCGAAGTTTATGTCCTCAAACTCATCTTTATCTTCAAGGAAGAAGTAAACATTTTTATCCTGGTAAAGAAATGTTGTTGCAAGCTGCATTACTTTTTCATCTTTAATATTCAATGCCAGAACACCTGAATGATTAATAAGCAATTCTTTTTCAATCTGATCTATATCCCTGATCTGTGAAACAATTTTACGCATAACTTTTCTTGTGTTCTCCTATTTGACTATACAACGACTGTGATCAATTGAAAAAATACATTTTGAACAATGAGAAAGATTTTTAGTGAATATTCCATTCCTTGTTTCGGAAACCATTCTCTTAATTGTATTTTTAATTCCCTGTGTTTCGTCAGCTTGAATTTTTATAGTCATCTTTTCATCAGGGTGTCTGATAAAAATTACCCTCAGTTCAAGCTGTTCAACATCTTTATATAAACGGCTCACAATATAGGAATAAAATTTTAATTGAGTTAAATATGATTCAAATCTCTGCTGAATTTCACTTTTTTTTATGTCATCAGTCTTGAAATCTATAATAATTGCTTTCTTGCCTTCAATTATGAGCCGGTCAATAATTCCGTACAGAAAATAATTTTCTTCGAGAGAATACACTTCGTATTCATTTCTGTAATTACTGAAGCCGGAGAGTTCATCATAAGAATCTGATTCATAAAATTTTTCAAGATCGTTTGTAATATCATCTATGAATTTATCATACTCTTGATTATTATCATTTAAATGTTTTATCTCCTGCTTCACTAATTCTTCTGTATATTTTCTTAAATCGGTTTTATCAATTTCTTCCTGTAAAATCCTGTGGATTATTCTTCCCTTCATTTCACCTGAATGAAAAATTTTAGTTTCTTCTTCATTATCTGTTGTAATATTTTCTTCCAACGGATTGAATTCCTGTTTAAGTTCGGTAAGATGATATTCCCAATCTTTAAATTGATTCATCAATCTAGAAAATCCATATTCATAAGTTAACTGGTACTTTAGCGGACACTGATTAAAAATTGAAAGTTTTGTCGCTGAGATTATTTCTCCTTCAGGCAAATCTATAACTCCTGAAAGATTTAATTTTTTCGGGAATATATTTGAAGGGAAAATTTTTTCAATGTTACCGGGTACTTCAATTTGCTTAATAATTGGAATTGATAATATTAATTTCTCAGTAATGTTTTCATATTTATCATTTATCTTTTTCAGAAATTTTAATTCAGAAGAAATTTTTAATTCGTCAGAATCAAAATCCGGATTGAGTCCATCAGACAACAATCCCATAAAAGTATTTTCACTGTAATTAAAGTCTTTTTTAAAAGAGGCAGAAATAAAAAGGTAATCCATTGCTCTTGTTATTCCCACATAAAATAGTCTTTTAATTTCCGCAATATCTTTCTTCTTTACTATGTGATTATAAATATTTACTACAGGTGCAGATTCATATTCTGAAAAGTAATTTTCATTAACGGGCACTTTTGTTAAAAGGCCGATTTTTTTTGCAGCAGTAATTTTTTTTGAATGGACAGAACTCATCTGGGATGCTTCATCACATTTAAAAAGAAATACAACTTTAAACTCAAGTCCTTTTGCCTGGTGCAGAGTCATGATCTTAACAGAATTAGATTCTTCAGCGACAGATGCCTGCGATTCATCTTCTGTTTTTTCAATTGATTCTTTGAGAAAGTTCAGATAATCATAGACAGTTCTGAAAGATTGCTGATTAAAAGAAGTTGTAAGATTGATAAGCTTTTCAATATTTGCGAGTTCCTGTGTTCCATTTGGTTTTGAGGCAAGCACAGACAGGTAACATGTTTCATTAAAAATTTTCCTTAGAAGGATAGTGGGTTCATAACTTTTAACAAGAGCCAGATTCTCTTTAAGAATTTCTTTTATTTGAACAGCATTCGGATAAGTCTTACAATAGTTGTGAAATTTATCCCAATAATTTGCACCATACTCACGTGAGATTTGAAAAACTTGTGCATCGGAAAGATTAAAGAACGGCGATCTTAATACTCCAACAAGTGCTGTATCATTGTTCTTATCCATCAGGAAATTAAAATAATTGTAAATATCATACACACACTGCTTCTGGTAAAATCCTGTTCCTCCAACAACATTAAAAGGAATTTTATATTTGGAAAAAACTTTTTCAAGCTCCCTGAAATTCTTTCTCTTTCTTACAAGAATTGCAATTTCATTCCAGTTTATTTTTTCTTCTTTAATGAGCTTCAGAATTCTTTTGGTGACAAGTTCAGGTTCAGATTTATCTTCATCTTCTTCATCACCAATAAGGATTTCTACTTTTCCTTTTACGCTTTCTTTCCTTGCACAAACAAGTTCGGAATACTCCACTTCATTATAAAATTCGTCGGGCTCATTGAAAAGTTTTTTAAATAGCTCATTTGTCAAAAGACAAATTTCCGGAGCCATCCTGAAACTATCGGGAAGAGTTAAAAGAAAATCTTTACCTGAAACATCGCTTATATTTTTTTTTGTCTCATTAAAAACCTCAAGTTCCGCATCCCTGAACATATAGATGCTCTGCTTTTCATCTCCGACAACAAAAAGATTCCCTGTTTTTAAATCATCAAGAATAGGTAAGAAAATCTGGTACTGGATTTCATTCGTATCCTGGTATTCATCAACCATTATATATTTATATTTTTCTGATAACGCTTGCCTGACAGTATTATTCTTAAGAATTTCTCTTGTATGCAAAAGGATATCTTCAAA
>CAZECH010000202.1:0-5895 GCA_964510675.1 uncultured Ignavibacteriaceae bacterium | reverse complement strand
CAATTAAAACTGCAAGGGAATTAAATCTCATCTAAGGGGTAATCTTGTGTGACTTAAAGCAAACTATTTTATATCCACAATTCTTACTAACCCCAAAATACCCTTCAATTTTTTCTAAAATCAACCCCTTTTTAGTCCTATTCCACAAATCGATAAAACTAACCACTCATCAAAGCTGGTTTATTTTGAGTAAACCGTAAAATAAACCTTTGTTCAATGCACCTCCGCTTATAAACTCTATAAGTTTGGATCGTTCGTTCGTTACTTCTGAAAAATTAAAAATTGGAGAATCAGTGATGAAATTAGTTAGGAGTATAATAACCATAATAATCTTTTTAAGCTTTGCGGGTTTTGCCCAGGATAAAGTTAAGCTGAATCTAACCGAATCAATCAATATTGGTTTGCAGAACAGCAGAAGAATTAATTCATCAAAAATGAAAATGCAAAGTGCCGATGCAAAATTAAAAGAAGTAAACAGCGAAAGACTTCCTTCGTTAAACTTTAGCGCGAGTTACACACGCTTGAGCGAGATAGATCCTTATTCACTTACTACTCCCTTTGGTACTTTTGATTTATCTCCGAATATACCAAACAGCTATAATTTAAAAATGTCACTGAGGCAGCCCATATTTACCGGGTTCAGACTAAAAAGCGCTTATGATATTGCTGAATATAATTCAATGGCAGTTAAAGAAGAATATTCTCAAACAGAACAAGAACTTATTCTTGATATAAAAACTGCTTACTGGAATTTGTACAAAGCAAATGAAATCAAACAAGTTGTTGATGAGAATGTTGAACAGATTAAGGCTCACGTAAAGGATACAGAAAATCTTTACAACGAAGGTCTTGCCACAAACAGCGATCTTTTAAAAGTAAAAGTACAGCTTGCAGAAGCACAACTCAGACAAATAGACGCACAGAATGCAGTTAAGCTTACTATGACTAACCTGAGTAACATTATTGAATTACCCCTAACCACAGATATTGAAGTTACTGAAGAACTGCCGGTTCAAAGAAATGGAATTGATGATCTTGAGAATTTAAAAGTTAAAGCATGGGAAAACAGGCCCGAGCTTAAAGTAATGGAATACAGAGTTAAGGCGAGTGAAACAGGAATTGATATGGCACAATCAGGCTGGTGGCCGCAAATTTATTTAACGGGAAATTACTATTACTCAAACCCTAACCAGAGATATTTTCCTGTTGAAGAAAAATTTAAAGATAACTGGGATGTTGGTGTTTCTCTTTCTTTTGATCTCTGGAATTGGAATAAAACCGGGCATCAAACTACACAGGCGGAAGCTGAATTTGAGCAGGCAAAGGATGGTTACAAAATTTTGAAAGATGCAGTAACTCTGCAGGTAACACAAAATTATTTAAATCTTACACAGGCAAAAGAAAAGCTTGTTGTGTCTCAAACAAGTGTTGAGCAGGCAGAAGAAAATTACAGGGTTGCAAGTGAATTATATAAACAGGGTTTAATTCTTAATTCAGATTTGCTTGATGTTGAAGTTGCTTTGCTGCAGACAAAAACAAACTTTGTTCAAACAGTGGTTGATTATGAATTAGCCAAATCAAACTTAGAAAGAGCAATCGGGCAGAAGAGTTTATAAAGAAATTATAAAATAAAAATAAAGGGTAATACAATGTTTAAGAAACTTAAAGTAATCGGTTTAACAGTTATAGTGCTGGCTGTTGTTGTTGCAGTGCTTATTAACAACAAATCAAAGCTTGAAGCTAAATCAAACCAAAAAATTCTTGATACTTATTCTGTTACTGTTAAGTCAGCGCAGAAGAAAGAATTATCAAGAAGTCTTGAGCTTGTTGGTACAATTACAGGCGCAAATGATGTTGCTGTAGTTTCTGAAGCATCCGGAAAAGTTCTTGAAACTATTGCTAAAGTAGGAGACTATAAATCTCAGGGTTCAATTCTGATTCAGCTTGATGGTGAATTAAAGTTGGCGGCATTAAAAACAGCAGAAGTTAATTTTGAAAAAGCTAAAAATGATTATGAAAGATATCAATCTCTTTTTAATGAAAAATCAATTACCGTTTCCCGGCTTGAAGCTGCAAAGCTCGAGTTCCAGGCTGCCGAATCTCAACTGACTCTTGCAAGAAGAGAATACAGCGATACAAAAATAACTTCACCCATTTCAGGAGTTGTTACTTCAAGATTAGTTGATAAGGGAGATTACGTTAATAAAGGAAACGTCGTTGTACAGGTTGTTGATATATCAAATTTAAAAGTAAAACTGAATGTTGCAGAGAAAGATGCTTTCAAACTTAAAACCGGCGATAATGTTGTTGTATCAACGGATGTTTATCCCGGAGTTTCTTTTAAAGGGAAAATAGAAACTATTAGCGACCAGGCTGATAATGCTCATACTTATCCTGTTGAAATAGTTTTATCAAACAGTAAAGAGCATCCTTTAAAAGGAGGAATGTTTGGAAGAGTTCAGTTCGTATCTATTAAGAATGGTGAATCAGTTGTTATTCCCCGCGAAGCTCTTGCCGGAAGTATTAAGGATGCAAAAGTTTTTATTGTTGAAAACGGGATAGCGAAAGAAAGAAAAGTTGTTATAGGATCAACATTTGATTCTATGCTTGAAGTATTGAGCGGTTTAAAAGCAGGCGAACAGGTTGTTGTAAGCGGGCAGAATAATCTGCAGGACAACTACAAGGTAACAATTGTTAATCAATAGGAGATTTTTGAAATGACTATAACAGAACTTGCAATAAAAAGACCAACGCTGATAGTTGTAATATTTGCTGCGCTTACAGTTCTTGGATTATACAGCTATACCCAGCTTAATTATGAACTTCTTCCAAAGATGAATTCTCCCTGGGTTACAATAACAACTGTTTACCCGGGAGCTTCACCGAATGAAGTTGAAACTTCTGTAACCAAGCATATTGAAGATGCAATCTCAAGTGTTGATCAGCTTGTCGCAATGAGATCAACTTCTATTGAAGGTGTTTCAATTGTAATGGCTGAGTTTGGCCAGGCAGTTAATGTTGATTTTACAGTTCAGAATGTTCAGAGAAAAGTTAACGAGATAGTTTCTAATCTGCCGGATAATTCTGTAATACCAACTATTACAAAATTCGCTCTTGATGAAATTCCGGTATTAAGGATGGGAGTTACAAGCAATACTCCACCCAAAGAATTTTACCAGTTTATTAAAGACAGGATTCAGCCAAGGCTTTCTAACATTAAAGGGGTTGCACAAATTACTTTGGTTGGCGGCGATGAAAGAGAAATAAAAGTAAATCTTGATGAAGAAAAAATCCGCTCTTATGGTTTATCTATAATGCAGGTTACACAGGCAATAAAAAATTCCAACCTGGATTTTCCAACAGGCAAGATTAAAAATATTGATGAACAGCTTATCGTTCGGGTTGCCGGAAAATTTAATTCAATAGAAAGTCTTAGAAATCTTGTAATTGCAACTTCAAATGGAAGTGAAATAAGATTGCGTAATATTGCTGAAGTTGAGGATGGAATAAAAGAACATGCAAACATCAACAGGATAAATGGAAAAACTTCTGTCGGCGTTCTTTTAATGAAACAGACTGATGCAAATGCTGTTGAAGTAAGCAAGCTTGTAAGAGCAGAAATCTCAAAGATTGAGAACGATTATAAAGATAAGGATGTAAAATTTGATGTTGCCCAGGATGGTTCTCTCTTTACAATTGATGCAGCAAACGCAGTTAAGTTTGATCTTGCGCTTGCAGTTGTTCTTGTTGCAATCGTGATGCTTCTTTTCCTTCACAGTGTTAGAAACTCATTTATTGTTTTGCTTGCAATCCCGGCATCATTGATTTCAACATTTATTGTAATGTATATGTTTAATTTCTCTCTCAACCTGATGACTCTTCTTGGATTATCGCTTGTTGTAGGAATTCTTGTTGATGATTCAATTGTAGTGCTTGAGAATATTTATCATCATCTTGAAAAAGGAGAGAACAATAAAGTTGCAGCATTAAAAGGAAGAAACGAAATCGGTTTTGCTGCGCTTGCAATAACCATGGTTGATGTTGTTGTATTCATACCTCTTGCTTTAACCGGCGGTCTCGTAGGAAATATAATCAGGCAGTTTGCAGTTGTGGTTGTTATATCAACTTTACTCAGCTTGTTTGTTTCATTTACTGTAACTCCGCTTCTTGCTTCAAGAATAAGCAAGCTTGAAAGACTTACAAAAGCGTCCATCATAGGCAGGTTTGCATTATGGTTTGAACAAATGTTTAAGAATTTAACCGATCATTATATAAGAATATTAAAATGGAGCCTTGGTAATAAATGGAAAGTAATCTCATTAACAATAGTTCTTTTCATTGCTTCATTTGCTCTTATACCTGCAGGATTTATTGGAAGTGAATTTATTGCAGTAACTGACAGAGGCGAGTTTACAGTTACAATTGAGCTTCCTTCAGGTGCACCACTTGAAAAGACAAATTATGTAACACAGGAAGTTGAAAAAATTATTTCATCAGTACCTGAAGTGAAAAAGGTTTTCGTAAATGTTGGTGCTTCAGGCGAGGGGCTTATAGGACAAAATTCAAATTTCAGTTCTCAGCTTGATGTTACACTTGTTCATAAAAATGACAGGAAAAGATCGACAGAAGAAATTGGCGAAGTAATAAAAGAGAAAGTACAGCAAATACCCGGCGTTGATGTTCGTGTTAACCCGATAGGAATTTTTGGTACTGCTAACCAGACACCAATACAAATAGTTGTTAAAGGTCCGAGCCGTGAAGATGTAATGGAGGGTGCTAACGTTGTAATGAATGTAATAAAAGGAATCCCCGGAACTGCAGATGTAAGATTATCTTCGGAAGAAGGGAAACCTGAGACACGAATTGAAATAGACAGAGAAAAATTAGCGGCTTTCGGACTTTCTATTGCAGAGGTCGGATCTACTTTACGTGTTGCTTTAACAGGAGACGATGAATCCAAATACAGAGATGGCGACACTGAATATGATATACGGATTGCACTGGATGAATTCGACAGATCTAAAATATCCGACCTCAGCAGTTTAACTTTCAATAATATGAAAGGGCAATCTATCGAGCTTCAGCAGTTTGCAAATATTTTTGAAACAGCCGGACCGACAAAGCTTAACCGGTTTGACAGGATAAATTCCGTTACAGTTTTTTCCCAGGCTGTTGGCCGTCCAAGCGGAAGCATCGGGCAGGATATACAAACTGCAATGCAAAAGCAAAAACTTCCAAATGGTGTTGAGCTTTTTTATGATGGAGATTTAAAAAATCAGGCAGAATCATTCGGCAGTCTCGGTCTAGCAATACTTGCGGGAATTCTCTTTGTGTATATGATTATGGTTGCTTTGTATGATTCTTATGTTTACCCGTTCGTAGTTCTGTTCTCAATTCCTGTTGCAATGGTTGGTGCATTATTTATGCTTGCATTAACAATGAATTCACTCAGCATTTTCTCGATGCTCGGTATTATAATGATGATAGGTCTTGTCGGAAAAAATGCAATCCTTCTTGTTGATAAAACAACTCAAAACCAGAAAGATGGAATGAATGTTTACGATGCATTATTGGAGGCAGGTAAATCGAGAATAAGCACGATATTTATGACAACATTAACAATGGTTTTCGGTATGCTTCCTATAGCTTTATCAACAAGTGCTGGTTCGGAATGGAAAGCCGGTCTTGCCTGGGCGCTTGTCGGCGGTTTAACAAGTTCAATGTTTTTAACCCTGATTCTTGTTCCCATAATCTTTGTTAAGATGGAAGGAATAAAAGAAAAAGTTCCGGGTTTATTCAGGAAAGTATTTGGCAGGAAAGAAAAAGATATAAAAGATGCCCAGGGAGCTTTAGACTTCCAGCAATAATTCGTTTCTTTGTAGAGACGCATTAAGA
>CAZECH010000201.1:0-5901 GCA_964510675.1 uncultured Ignavibacteriaceae bacterium | reverse complement strand
ATTAAGTTACGCGTTACAGGTGGCAGAATACGGCAAGGTTGCCATAATAACAAAAGGAGCAGTCAGCGATACCAATACCAGTTATGCACAGGGCGGAATTGCGGCTGTTTCCAGCGAATTGGACAATTTCGAAAAGCATATCAGTGATACGCTCATGCGGGCGACGGACTCTGCAGCAGGAAGGTTGTGGAAATGGTTGTCAGGGAAGGACCGGCACAAATTCAGAAGCTTGTCACATGGGGAACCGAATTTGACCGTGAAACATCAGGAGAATACAACCTGGCGCGTGAAGGAGGACATTCCGAGTACCGTATCTTCCATCATAAGGACAATACAGGCTTTGAAATACAGAATGTACTTACCGAAAGGGCAAAAAACCATCCCAATATAGATATTTTCGAATACTTCTTTGCAATTGACATCATTACCCAGCACCATCTTGGCAAATTGGTAAGAAGGTATTTTGGCGAAATTGAATGTTACGGGGCTTATGTTCTCGATCTGAAGAGCGGGGTGGTCAAGAAATTCCTTTCGCGTGTTACCCTTATTGCCACGGGAGGCATCGGAAACCTGTACCACATCACTACCAACCCTATGATTGCAACCGGCGACGGTATTGCAATGGTTTACAGGGCTAAGGGGATCATTGAGAACATGGAGTTTGTTCAACTCCACCCGACTGCATTGTATAATCCGGGCGAAAGGCCGAATTTCTTAATTACGGAGGCTTTAAGAGGGCACGGGGCCATTTTGCGGAATCATAAAGGTGAGGATTTCATGCCGCGATATGATAAGCGTGGCTCGCTTGCACCCCGCGATATAGTTTCACGAGCCATCGACAACGAAATGAAAACATCGGGTGATGAATATGTATTTCTCGATTGTACGCATCTCGACGGAGAGGATCTGAAGAAAAGCTTTCCCAATATTTTTGAAAAATGTATGTCGCTTGGCATTGATATCAGGGAAGAAATGATACCGGTGGTACCCGCAGCCCATTTTCTTTGCGGAGGCATCAGGGTCGATTTGAACGGCTGCAGCACCATACAGCGTCTTTATGCCGCCGGCGAATGCTCATGTACCGGATTGCACGGAGCAAACCGGCTTGCAAGCAATTCCCTGCTTGAGGCGATGGTTTATGCTGATAAAGCAGCAAAACATTCATTAGGTGCATATAAGGAGAATCCGATCAGGGAAAATGTACCCGACTGGAATGATGCCGGCACAACGCATACCGAAGAAATGGTTCTGATCACCCAGAACTATAAGGAAGTCCAGCAGATCTTCAGTTATTATGTCGGGATACTCAGATCAAATATCCGGCTCAAACGTGCTATGGAAAGGCTCTGGATTATATTTAATGAGACCGAGGAGTTGTTTGCCACTTCGAAGCTTAACCAGAAGTTATGCGAGCTCCGTAATATGATCAATGCCGGCTATCTCATCATAAAGGCAGCACAACAGCGCAAAGAGAGCAGGGGATTGCATTATACAATCGATTATCCCAACAAGAACCCGGCTAACAGTGTTGATACGTGATCAGTATGTGATCAAGCAGGCCTTCAATTTCATCGGTATCCAGACTCGTAACCAGTTTCATCCTGATATCCCTGAAATCGGGCAATCCTTTGAAATAATTTGTGAAATGCCTCCTCATTTCATAAATCCCCCGTGGAATTCCTTTAACTTCAAGCGATTTGCGGAACTGCAGCCTGGCCAGGCCCACTTTATCCTTTAACGACATGGGTTCAATAAGTTCTCCGCTATTCAGGTAATGTCTTATTTCCCTGAAGATCCAGGGCTTCCCGACGGTTGCCCTTCCTATCATGATACCGTCAACTCCGAAGCGGTCAAACGCTTCAGCTGCAGACCGGGGCGTAATAATATCTCCGTTTCCGATTACCGGAATTTTCATCCTGGGATTTCGCTTCACTTCACCAATAAGCGACCAATCGGCACTGCCTTTGTAAAGCTGCGCCCTGGTGCGGCCATGGATGGTTATGGCCGTTATGCCCACATCCTGCAGTTTCTCGGCGATGTCGACTATGTTTTTGCTGTTTTCATCCCATCCAAGCCGTGTTTTTACCGTGACAGGCAGCTTTACCGCATCAACTATTGCTTTGGTCATTTCAATCATCAGCGGAATATTGCATAACATACCGGCTCCGGCTCCGCGGTTGGCTATTTTTCTAACCGGGCATCCGAAATTGATATCAATGGCATCGGGACGCGCCTGTTCCGCTATTCTGGCTGCTTCTACCATACTGTCGGTCAGATGGCCATATAACTGAATCCCGATCGGCCTCTCATCCTCCGATATCTCGAGCTTTTTTAAACTTTTGCCGGCTTCCCTGATCAGACCGTCCGAAGGAATGAACTCCGTATATACCATGTCGGCACCAAAATGCTTGCATATAAAACGAAACGAAGGATCTGTTACGTCCTCCATGGGAGCAAGGAGTAAGGGTTTATCCCTTAGGATTATGTTTCCGATGGTTACCATAAATTTGCCGCAAAGTTACTTATTAAGTTCTGAAGTTGGCAGGTATCCTATCAATCCATGATGATGTTAACTTTTTATTACTTTTACAGGATTAATACATCCTGCATGGCGGTACTCACCACTTCGTTCCGACAGAGTTTTATTAACCTGTCTCCCTCGGTTAAACTGATATTGCTTGTATTGCTCGTGCTTTTGTTTGCGTTGTTTGGCTCATTGCTGGCAATGATTGTTGCCATTCCGGCTTATAATTACAGCCTGATGGAATTGTCACGTATTGTGACCGACCCTGATAGTGAAAATATTGATGTTATAAGATTTTTCCAGATTTTTCAGTCAATTACCCTTTTCATTTTTCCCTCGATTCTGGCTGCCTGGTTGTATAGTGAAAAACCCTACGCTTATATTTCCGGCAATCGCCGTGTATCAGGAATAACCCTGCTTCTGGTACTGTTTTCAATAATTGTTGCCATTCCGGTATTGAATTTTGTAACGGAATTGAATTCAATGCTTGATTTACCGATATGGCTGGATAATATCGAAAAGAAGATGATACTCATGGAGGAGAGTGCTGCGGAGCTCACCGAACTATTTCTCCAAAGCCAATCAAACACGGATTTGCTTATTAATTTTCTGATGATAGCGATCCTACCGGCTATCGGTGAGGAGTTCCTGTTCAGGGGATTAATTCAGAAGTTACTCGGAGAATGGTTTAAAAACAGCCACATGGCAATTATAATAACTGCACTGTTATTCAGCTTCATCCATTTTCAATTTTTCGGATTCGTCCCCAGGTTCATGCTTGGCTTATATTTCGGTTATCTCCTTTTCTGGAGCGGTTCCATTTGGGTGCCTGTAATTGCGCACCTGATAAATAACGGTCTGGCAGTGCTTTATTATCATTTTGCCGGCGGTCACGTTGGAACGACCGCCCTTGATAATATCGGGACGGCAGATAACAGTCATTACCTGGTTTATCTGAGTGTATTTATAACTTCTGTGATTATTGGCATTATCTATATGCGCGAAAAGGAGAAAAAGCTACCCCTCAACCGGAACTTCTTTTAGTTCCGTATTCGCCTTTTCACTTTTCCTGTAGAAATACACCACACCGTATATTCTTGCACTATTTCTGCGCTCGTTATCGGGCAGATCCTTGTAATATTCTTCCACCTCATTCCACACCGAGGCTATAATGGAATCAATAATGCATCTTTGCTCAACGAGTTTTTCCTGGCTTCGTTGAAGGTTTTTCTGAAGGATCTTTTGATAACGGTGGGTCTCAAGAAAATCTTCGTATCTGACTTTTACCACAGCCATTGTAGGATTGGTAACGGGAGTCAGCCCCTTTTTAATCCGCATTGTTTCGCCCTGAATAATTTTCTCTCCCCATTTGATCACCTCTCCTTCGCTACCGAAAGAAGGAACCCTGCTCTGATCACGACCGAATCCGAAATAGTCCCTGTCGGATGATGTCAGATCACCCCGGGCAATGGCCATATTTACAACCTGTATGAAATGGGAGATGTATAATTTCGTCCTTTTAAGTGACCGCGAATAGTCCTTGCTTTTCTGAACCTGGATATTATATGCCTGCCTGCTTTCCTGCACAATCTTTTCAAAACTGTGCATGCTCGACAGCACCTTCTGAAATGTGGCCTGTGAGAAGGCCAGATTGAAAGGCGGGAGTTCCTTACCTTTCTCATATGCAATCCTGAGCGCCCTTAGTCTGGCAAGGTCAGTATTGGGTAATCTTCGGTATGGCATATGTAACGGAACTGATAGTTAGGTGATGCATTATACGTAATTTGGGTATTAGCGGTTAGGGTCATTCTCCAATTTATGACGAATTTGTTGGTTTTAAAGGAAAATAGGTCTTAATTTTAGTGTGATAATCAATACGTAAAATCATGTTTCCTTCTGAAGTATATATACAACGCAGAAAACGTCTGAGAGAGCTCGTAGGAAAGGGAGTAATACTGTTCCTTGGTAATAAGGAAGTAGCTATGAACTATGCTGCCAATAATTATCCCTTCAGACAGGACAGCTCGTTCCTCTACTATTTCGGTCTTGATATGCCGGGTCTTGCCGGAATGATCGATTGTGAAAATGCTGCTGAAATTGTCTATGGAAGCGATCCGTCTCTTGAAGATATCATCTGGGTCGGAAAGCAGGAACCTTTACAGGAGAAGGCTCTCAGGTCGGGAGTTTCTAAAGTTAAGCCTCTGGAAAGGCTCGATGGAGACGTGTTTAGGGTTATTGCCCATTCGAGGGAAGTGCATTACCTGCCCCCGTACAGGGAACAACGAAGACTGCAGCTGGCCTATTATGACAACCTGAAGTATGAAGAAGTCGACCGGAATGCATCTGAAACCCTGATACGTGCTGTTGTTGCTCAGCGCTCCGTTAAGGATTCATATGAGCTGGAAGAAATGGAAAATACCATGAATTCAGTTACTGCTGAAGCGTATTCGCGAGCTGTTAATCTTATCAGACCTGGTGCTTATGAATATCACATTGCCGGTACAATTGAAGGATATGCGCTTGAAAAATACTGCAGGATGGCTTATCCCATAATTTGCACGGTTAATGGTGAGACTCTTCATAACCATTATTACGGTAATGAATTGAAAAACGGACAACTGTTGCTGATTGATGCCGGCGCAGAATCCGCCAGGCGGTATGCAACAGATATTACACGCACTTACCCGGTGAGCGGTCAATTTTCAAATCAGCAAAAGGAGATTTATAAAATTGTTCTCGATGCCCAGGAAGAGGCAATCAAATCGATCAGGCCGGGAAAGCCTTATTTGGAGGTACATATGACTGCTGCAACTGCCATAACCAAAGGATTAATAGAGCTGGGATTAATGAAGGGCGGGGTTGAAGATGCTGTGAATCACGGAGCACATGCTTTATTTTTTCCACATGGAATAGGTCATATGATCGGACTTGATGTTCATGACATGGAGGATATCGGTGAGGATTACATAGGTTATGATGATGAATTCAAACGTTCGGATCAGTTCGGCACCGCATACCTGCGAATGGCCAGAAGACTTCAGGAGGGTAATGTGGTGACTGTGGAACCCGGAATATATTTTATTGAGCCGCTGATTGAAAAGTGGCGCAACGAAGGCCGATACCGCGATTTTATCGATTACAGGGCGCTGGCAAAATATGTGGGAACCGGAGGGATCCGTATAGAGGATAATGTGATTGTTACTGATAACGGCCATAGGATTATCGGTAATCCGATCCCTAAAACTATTGAAGAACTGGAAGCAATTTTAAAGAAATAACCTTTAACCGGGAACCCCGGAAGCCATTAAATTTTCGAGATCGTTGATCTCGATCGGGATGTCTTTCATAAGATCCACATTACCATCCCGTGTGATCAG
>CAZECH010000200.1:0-5902 GCA_964510675.1 uncultured Ignavibacteriaceae bacterium | reverse complement strand
GCTCTTGAAGAACTTGGCCAGTACGATAAATTAACCGATCACTTGGTTGGAATGACAGGATATGCCTTTGCTTCTGATAATCCTGTAGCACCTGCCAGGATAATTAAAAAATATCATGGTGAAACTAAGGGTGAAAATAAAAAGCTTACTTTAAAAGCCTGCTATATAGATCAACAGTTTTATGATGGAACTAAGCTGAATATGCTTGCATCCCTTCCTTCAAAAAACGATTTGATAGCTGGTATTTTAGGCAGTCTTAAATCTCCGGCATCAGGTATAGTTGGAGCATTAAGCGCCATTACAAGAAATCTTGTTAATGTAACAGATCAGATTGCTAAACAGAAAGCAGCTTAAGAAATTTTATAATTAAAAGTAGGAGAATAAAAAAATGTCTGATAAAGTAGCAGAAATTGTTGAGAAAATTTCGGGGCTTAGTCTTCTTGAAGCCTCTGAACTTACCAAAGCACTTGAAGAAAAATTTGGTGTAACTGCAGCAGCACCTGTAATGGTTGCTGGTTCGGCACCGGTTGCAGCAGGTGCACCGGTTGAAGAACAAACAGAATTTAATGTTATTCTAAAAACTACCGGCGATAAAAAAATTAATGTTATTAAAGTAGTTAGAGCACATACAGGCTTAGGCTTAAAAGAAGCTAAGGACCTTGTTGATGGTGCACCAAATACTGTTAAAGAGGGTATTTCAAAAGAGGAAGCTGAAAAACTTAAAAAAGAATTTGAAGAGGCCGGAGCAACAGTCGAAGTCAAATAATTTTCTCGTTGATTTAAATTACATTCTTTTATCTGAAAAAGTGATAGGTTAAATATTTATGCCCTATCACTTTTGTATTGTTGAATCTGATTGTTTAAGTCCCAGTTTGTTAGAAATTGAAAAATATTGGAGGTATTAAATTGAATAGTAATAATAAAAGTAACGGAAGAATTTCATTTGGTAAAATACCTGAAGTTTTAAAATCACCTAATCTTCTTAGTATTCAGACAGATTCGTTTGAAGATTTTGTGCAGTTTAATATTCTTGCCGGTAAAAGAGAAAACAAAGGTTTGCAGGCAGTCTTTAATTCCAACTTCCCGATTTTTGATAACAAGGAAAATTTCAGACTGGATTTTATCGAATATAATATTGAAAGACCCCGTTATTCGGTTACTGAATGTTTGGAACGAGGCTTAACTTATTCAACTCCTCTTAAAGCCAAGCTGCGCCTTTCTACTAAAGATCCTGAGACTGAAGATTTTGTTAACAGTGTTGAACAGGAAGTTTATCTTGGAAATCTTCCATATATGACTGAAAAAGGTACATTTATAATAAATGGTGCTGAAAGGGTTGTTGTATCTCAGTTGCATCGTTCACCGGGAGTTGCATTCGCACAAACTTACCATCCAAACGGAACTCCAATATATTCTGCAAGAATAATTCCTTTACGTGGTTCCTGGGTTGAATTTGCTACGGACATAAACTATGTAATGTATGTATATATAGATAGAAGAAAAAAATTTCCTGCAACAATGTTGTTACGTGCATTAGGTTATGCCTCAGATGAGGAAATATTAAAACTCTTTAACCTGATAGAAAATGTAAAAGTTAAGAAAGCCAAGATTGAAAATTATATTGGGAGAACTATTGCCAGTGATGTTTTTGATTTTTCAACTGGTGAAATCTTCCTTACTAAGGATAGTATTCTTACAGAGGAAGATGTTGAAAGATTACAAGAAGCAGAAGTTGATGAACTAAAATTCATTCAGTCTGATACCCCTCCTGATCAGGATTTAATTGTTAATACTATTAGAAAAGATACTTCACATACAAAGGAAGAAGCATTACTATCTATATATAGACAGTTGCGATCAGGTGAAGCTCCGGATCTTGAAACTGCCGCAGCACTAATTGAAAAATTATTTTTTAATGATAAAAGATATGATCTTGGTGATGTTGGACGTCATAGAATGAATAATAAACTTGTTTTAAATGTTGATGAAAAAAATACTGTTCTTACACCGGATGATATTATTGCGATAATGAAATACATTATCAAACTAAGGCTTGGTATTCAGTCAATTGATGATATTGATCATTTAGGTAACAGAAGAATAAGAACTGTTGGTGAACAATTGGGACAACAGTTTAATATCGGCATGGCTCGTATGGCAAGAACTATTAAAGAAAGAATGAATGTTCGTGACGCCGAAAGCTTTACTCCTCAGGATCTTGTTAATGCAAGAACAATTACAAGTGTAATTAATGCATTCTTTGGAACAAATCAATTATCACAGTTTATGGATCAAACAAATCCACTTGCTGAATTGACTCATAAACGAAGAATGTCAGCTTTAGGACCGGGTGGTTTAACTAGAGAACGTGCAGGATTTGAAGTTAGGGACGTTCACTATACTCATTACGGAAGATTATGCCCGATAGAAACACCCGAAGGTCCAAACATCGGGTTGATCTCATCTCTTACAATTTATGCAAGAGTAAATAGATATGGATTTTTAGAAACTCCTTATAGGAAAGTAGAGAAAGGGAAAGTTTCAAATGATGTTCATTATTTAACGGCTGAACAAGAAGATGTCTTTACAATTGCTCAGGCAAATGCACCTCTAAATGAACAATCAAAATTTGTTAATGAAAGAGTTAAGTCCAGGTACAAAGGTGAATTTCCAATTGTTACACCTGATTATGTTCAATATATGGATGTTGCACCATCTCAGCTTGTAAGTGCAGCAGCAGCTTTAATTCCTTTTCTTGAACACGATGATGCAAACAGAGCATTGATGGGTTCAAATATGCAGCGGCAGGGTGTTCCATTATTAAGGCCGGAAGCACCGATCGTTGGAACCGGTATGGAACAAAAAATTGCCCACGATTCAAGAGCAATTATTCTTGCAGAAGATGATGGTGTTGTTGAATATGTTGATGCTGATAAAATAATAGTTAAGTATGATATAAATCCTAACAGCATTGAAGCCATTACAACCTTTAATGAACTGAGAAGAGTTACATACAGGCTTACAAAATTTCATGGTACAAACCAGGAAACCTGTATTAACCAGCGTCCTATTGTTAAAGAAGGAGACAGAGTTACTAAAGGTTCCGTTCTTGCCGATGGTGCCGCTACTGACCAAGGTGAACTTGCTCTTGGAAGAAATGTTCTTGTTGCATTTATGCCGTGGCGTGGATATAACTTTGAGGATGCTATTATAATCAGCAATAAAGTTGTAAGCGAAGATATTTATACTTCAATTCATATTGAAGAATTTGAACTTCAGGTTAGAGAAACAAAAAGAGGTGAAGAAGAATTAACGCGTGAGATTCCTAATGTTAGCGAGGAGGCTGTTAAGAATCTTGATGAGAACGGAATTATACGTGAAGGTGCTGATGTAAAAGAAGGTGATATTCTTATTGGAAAAATTACTCCTAAAGGAGAAACAGATCCTACTCCTGAAGAAAAATTATTGAGGGCAATATTCGGAGATAAAGCCGGTGATGTGAAAGATGCTTCTCTGAAAGCTCCTCCCGGAATTAAAGGAATTGTAATTAAGACGAGACTCTTTAGCAGGAAAAGAAAAGATGGCGATGCTAAAAAAACGGAAAAGAAGCAGCTTGATACTCTGGAAAGTGAACATAAGCAAAAACTTACATCTCATTACCAAAAACTTGTTGAGAAATTAACAAAACTTACAGATGGGAATACAACAACAGGTATCAGAGATCTCGATGGCAGTATTGTTCTGAGAAGTAATACAACTATCAAGGATACAACATTCTCATCTCTTGAAGACATTACGAAACTTGATTATACACTTGATTGGTTTGAATCAAAAAGATTGAACAATCATATAATCACTTTATATAGGAATTATTTTGATATACTTTCCGACCTCGAAGAGGATTTTAAGAGAGAAAAAGTTAAAATCACTTCGGGTGATGAACTTCCTCCCGGAATTGTTCAGCTTGCTAAAGTTTACGTTGCAAAAAAACGTAAGCTTGCAGTCGGAGATAAAATGGCAGGTCGACATGGTAATAAAGGTGTTGTTGCAAAAATAGTTCCTATTGAAGAAATGCCATTTTTGCCTGATGGGACTCCTGTTGATATTATTTTGAATCCGCTTGGTGTTCCTTCAAGAATGAACCTGGGCCAGCTTTATGAAACTGCTCTTGGCTGGGCAGGTAAAGTGCTTGGGGTTAAATTTGCCACGCCAATCTTTGATGGAGCAAAGATGGAAGATGTTGAAGAATGGCTTAAAAAAGCCAACCTTGTTGAAGGCAGCAAAACAGATCTTTACGATGGAAGAACGGGTGAATTATTCCATCAGAAAGTTACTTGTGGTTACATTTATATGTTAAAACTCAGTCACCTTGTTGATGATAAAATTCACGCAAGGTCGATTGGACCATACTCGCTTATTACACAGCAGCCTCTCGGCGGCAAAGCCCAGTTTGGCGGCCAGAGGTTTGGAGAAATGGAAGTGTGGGCACTTGAAGGTTACGGTGCAGCTCATATTCTGCAGGAAATCTTAACTGTTAAAAGTGATGATGTTGCAGGTAGAGCAAAAGTATATGAAGCAATTGTTAAGGGTGAAAACTTACAGGAACCAAATGTTCCTGAATCATTCAACGTATTGATTAAAGAACTCCAGGGCTTAGGGCTGGATATAAAAATTAATTAATGCGAGAATATTTTTTTCACTTAGAAATTAGGAGATAAAAAAATGGCTTTTAGAATTCAAGAAAACGCAATGAGAGACATTCTTAGTATTACTATTGGTCTTGCTAGTCCCGATGATATATTATCTAGATCTTATGGTGAAGTTACAAAACCGGAAACAATTAATTACAGATCATTCAGACCTGAAAAGGACGGTTTGTTTTGTGAAAAGATTTTTGGTCCAACGAGAGACTGGGAATGTTTTTGTGGTAAATACAAAAGGATAAGATATAAAGGTATTATATGCGACAGGTGTGGTGTTGAAGTAACACAAAAAAGTGTAAGACGTGAACGAATGGGGCACATAGGACTTGCAGTTCCAGTAGTACATATATGGTTTTTCCGTGCACAACCTTCCAAGATTGGGAATATTATTGGCTTAAGCTTAAAGGAGCTTGAAAAAGTTATTTACTATGAATCTTATGTTGTTATTAATCCAGGTCCTACTGGTCTCAGCAGGTTGGATTTAATTTCTGAAGATCAGTACTTCGAGGTTATTGTTTCTCTTCCAGCCGGCAATGAAAAACTTGATGATGAAGATCCAAAGAAGTTTGTTGCAAGAATAGGTGGTGATGCGGTAAAAGAAATTCTGAAGAAAACGGATATTGAAAAGCTCTCTAAGGTATTAAGAGATCAGTTGAAAATTGAAACATCTCAGCAGAAAATATCTGATATTCTTAAAAGACTTCGTGTAATTGAAGCTTTTAAGGAAGAAGAAAATAAAATTCCTAACAAACCGGAGTGGATGGTTCTAAATTATATCCCGGTTATTCCTCCGGAATTAAGGCCATTAGTTCCACTTGAAGGTGGAAGATTTGCAACAAGTGATCTTAATGATCTTTATAGAAGAGTAATCATCAGAAATAATCGTCTTAAAAGATTAATAGATATAAAAGCTCCTGAAGTAATTTTAAGAAATGAAAAAAGAATGCTTCAGGAAGCAGTTGATGCTCTTTTTGATAACTCAAGAAGAGGAAGCGCTGTTAGAAGTGATAACAACAGGCCTCTTAAATCATTGAGTGATATGCTCAAAGGTAAGCAAGGCCGTTTCCGCCAGAATCTTCTTGGAAAAAGAGTTGATTATTCAGGAAGATCAGTAATTGTAGTTGGTCCGGAATTAAAACTTCATCAATGCGGTTTGCCAAAAGATATGGCAGTTGAATTGTTTAAACCTTTTATTATCA
>CAZECH010000199.1:0-5921 GCA_964510675.1 uncultured Ignavibacteriaceae bacterium | reverse complement strand
TGGTGCTGAAGTTAAAAGAAGAATAATGCTTGGTACTTATGTTCTTTCTGCCGGTTATTACGATGCTTATTATTTAAAAGCACAAAAAGTAAGAAGATTAATTAAAAATGATTTTGATAAAGCATTTGAAAAAGTTGATTTGATTTTAACTCCAACAACACCAACAACTGCATTTAAGATAGGTGAAAAATCTGACGATCCTCTTGAAATGTATTTAAGCGATATCTACACAACCTCAGCAAACCTTGCAGGAATTCCGGGAATAAGCTTTCCATATTCTAAAGATTCTAAGGGTTTACCAATTGGTTTGCAGTTTTTATCAAATCAATTCGATGAAGAGAAGCTTCTTCAAATGGATTATTATATACAGGAAAAGTTTCTAAAAAATTCTTTTTAATCTTTCAGTCTTGTAATCTTTTTAATCTTTCAGTTTTATTTTCCTATCTTTACTAACTAACTTTTTAGGATTTTCAGGAAAATCATGAGCATTCTTGTAGATAAAAAAACCCGTCTTGTAGTTCAGGGAATTACAGGCACTGAAGGTTCATTCCACACTCAACAGATAATTGAATACGGAACTAAAGTTGTCGCCGGTGTAACCCCTGGTAAAGGTGGAATTGATTTTAATGGAATACCCATTTATAATACTGTTGAAGAAGCAGTTAAGGAGCAAAAAGCAAATACATCAGTAATTTTTGTCCCTCCTGCTTTTGCCGGAGATGCAATTCTTGAAGCAGCAAGTGCCGGAATAAAAGTAATTATCTGCATTACAGAAGGAATACCCGCAAGAGATATGATAAGCGTTTACAATTCAATTAAAAATAGAGATGTTGTGTTGGTTGGCCCAAATTGTCCCGGAGTTATTTCCCCCGGAAAAGCTAAAGTCGGTATTATGCCAGGCTTCATACATAAAGCAGGAAAAATTGGCGTTGTTTCAAGAAGCGGTACACTAACATATGAAGCAGTTAAACAATTAACAGATGTTGGTTTAGGACAATCAACGTGTGTTGGAATTGGAGGTGATCCTATAATCGGTTCAAGGTTTATTGATATAATTGAATTATTTAATGATGACCCTGATACAGATGGAATTGTAATGATAGGAGAAATTGGTGGAACTGCTGAAGAGGAAGCTGCAGAATTCATAAAGAAAAATGTTAAAAAACCTGTTGTCGGTTTTATTGCAGGTAGAACTGCACCTCCCGGAAGAAGAATGGGACATGCAGGAGCTATCATTTCAGGTGGTAAAGGTACTGCTGCTGAAAAAATGGCTGCTATGAAAAAAGCCGGAATCAAGGTTGTTGAGAGCCCGGCTGAAATCGGAAGTTCGATGAACAAAGCTATAGAAACTAAAGCAAAGATGTCAAAATTAAAAGAGCAAAAGTTAAAAAATAAAATTAATACTATTAAGAAGAATAAAAGAAGGAAGAAATAAAAAACTAATTGGGAAATTATTATGAAAGTTAAAGTAGTTCTTGAAAAAAGTGATGAAGGAGGTTACACAATATTCGTCCCAAGTTTACCAGGTTGCCTTAGTGAAGGAGATACTATTGATGAAGCTATGGAAAATATCGCGGAAGCTATTGAACTATATTTGGAACCAATAGAAGATGATTTTATAATATCTAATGATGTAATCATCAAAGAAATTAAACTGTGACCAAAGTTCTGAATCTACCTTATTATAGAATAATTAAAGCCTTGCGGAAGGATGGATGGATTGTAATAAGACAAAAAAGTCACATTAGAATGCAAAAACACATTTTAAATGAAGTTCTGAAAATTACTATACCTGCTTATACTCCGGTTAAAAGGTCTACATTGGCTCATATTTTAAAACAAGCAAGAATTGACTTAGAACATTTCTTGAAGTTACTATAAACAAAGTAAAGGAGAAAACTTGAATAAAACTTTAGCAATAATTAAACCTGATTCTGTCCGCGATAATAATGTTGGTGAAATAATTGCCATGATCGTTCAAGCTGGCTTTAAAATTAAGGCTATGAAAATGGTAAAGTTAACAAAAACATCTGCAGAAGGATTTTATGAAATACATAGAGGAAAATCTTTCTTTGGTGAGCTTATTGATTATATGACATCTGGACCTTGCGTACCAATGGCCCTTGAAAAAAAGAATGCCGTTGAAGACTATAGAAAATTAATCGGTGCTACTGACCCTGAAAAAGCAGCAGATGGAACAATAAGAAAATTATATGCAAGAAATATTCAGTTTAACGCAGTACATGGTTCTGATTCTGATGAGAATGCTGAAAAAGAAATAGCTTATTTTTTTACAGGGAAAGAATTGCTGGAAATTTACCCTGATTAAATCATAAATCTCATCAAACGATTCTTTTAATTTCTTAAAAAATTATTCCAAACTTGTTTCTTAACTAAAAAGGAAAACGGATGAAATATTTATTTAGTATCGCTCTTATGTTTTTATTTTTTGTTGGATGCGGTGATAATAAAGATAAAGTTCAAAACTCTAATCAGGATAAAAATATCCTTAAAGTTGATTCATCAGATATCTCTACTTCCCCTGTAGAAAATCCAAGTGAAAATTTCTTTATGCGATACGCTTTAGAATTGAACAAAGATTATAAGTACAGGATTGCAACTCTTTCAAACAACCAGCAGGTAATTACATTCGATTCAGCAATAACTCAATTCATAAAACAGGATATAATTTATATCATAACGGCAAAACCTGTTGAACTTGACTCTGACAGCATTCTTAAAGTTTTATGTACGTTCAATTCAATTAAACTTGATGCTAATTCAAATGGACAGTCTATCTCCTATCAAAGTGGTATTAAACTGGATTCACTTGACGCTTTAAGATTTGCTAATTACGAGGCTTTAATAAATAATCCTTTTAATGTAAGAATTAATAGTAATGGAGAAATTATTGAAGTATTTAAAACCGACAAAATAATTTCTAAATATCTTAACCTGCAGAATTTAAAAGATTCTATTGGTATTGAGGAGAAAAATGTTTTAAAAGAGCAGATTTCACTTGGTGCAATAAAACCTCTCCTTTCGCAGATCTTCATGAAATTACCAGATAAATCATTTGCTAAAGATTCTTCGTGGACTGTTTCTCAATCCCCCGCTCCATTTTTAATATTTACTTTAAAGAATGATAACGTTTATAAAATCGGTTCATTGGAAAAATATAAAGATGATAAGGTAGCCGTAATAAATGCTCAGTTAAAAAGTGAAGTGAGTGGAAGTACAAATATAACTGAGCAAGGAGTGAATTATAAATTTACTAAACCTATCTCTGAAGCAAATGGGAAAATTTATTTTAACGTTGATAAAGGCTATGTTCAAAAATCAAGAATAAAAAGTAAGCTTTTTGTTTCATTCACTATGGAAGGTGATACACCAACAGGTAAGAAAAAAGGATTTCAATCCCAGACGCTTGAATACACAAATATTGTTGAACTTTTATAGTTTGGAGGTAGTGGTTAGCTGACCTCAGTTACCACTACTCTGATTCCTTCTACTTTTATTACTTTTATCTTTTTTCCTCTTTCAATATACTGCCACTCTGTAACAACATCATATCTTTGGTTATTTATTTCCGCTGAACCTGATGGTCTTAAATCTGTTAAAGCAATACCTTCTACTCCTATTAATTCTTTTTCAGATGGATAAGAAACAAATCCTCTTTCAGCAGTTTCCGCTTCAGCAAGAATAAATTTATTAAAAAAAGTACTTTTTGGCAGAAACTTTGCAGCAAGTAATATCAGAATAAATGAACCGACTAAAGCTATAGCGAGTTGAATAATTGCAGCACCAATAATGTCAAAATCAAATAATTCCAATCCGCCGGTAAGTGCAAGAAAGATAGAAACAATAACCAGGATTATTCCGCTTATACCTGCAACACCAAAACCGGGAATTACAAAAATCTCAACAGCTATCAAAACTATCCCGGCAATGAATAACAATATCTCTACAACCGAAGCAAGCTCAAGTATATAAGAGGAACCAAAAAATAATGCAAGAGCAATTAATCCAGTAGTACCCGGAACACCCCAACCCGGTGTTTTAACCTCAGCCATCAAACCAAAAAATCCAATCATAATAAGTATTGTTGAGACGATTGAATTATTTAGAAATTTAACTACGTCTTCCGCCCAGTTTGAACGAACTGTAACAATTTGTGCACCTTTAAGATTAAAACTTGCAAGCACCTCATTAATATTATAGACTGTTGTATCTGCAATATTATATTTTAGTGCTTCTTCTGAAGTAAGGGTTATAAGCGTTGTGCTGTCAACCAATCCTTCAACAACAATTCTTTCATCAACCATTCCTTGTGCAATATCAGTTCTTCTCCCATTGCGTTCTGCAGTAGAACGCATCTCTGATCTCATGTAGGATTGATATTTTTCTCCAACTTTTTCACCTGCCTGGTCAACAACCGTAGCAGCACCAATTGAACTGCCTGGAACCATTGCAATTTTATTGCAGGATAATGCAATTAAAGCCCCCGCAGAAATTGCCCTGTTGTTAATAAACGCAATTGTGAGAATATCACTTGAAAGAATTGCATCTTTAATCTGAGTTGCAGCATCTACTCTGCCTCCAAAAGTGTTTATCTTAAAAACAATTGCATCAGCGTTTACATCATTTGCTTCTTTAACAACCCTGCTTATATAAGGAGCCATACCAAGATCAATCTCATCATCAATCTCAGCATAATAAACTTTTTTATTTTGAGGAATAATTTGAGAGCTGATAAGAAGGAATAACAAAATGCTTAAAAATATTCTTTTCAAATTTTTATTCATTGATTTATTAATCTTTTAATCTTAAAATTTTTTAAACCTGAAAATCATTGCAATATCAAATGTCCCATTTTATCTCTTTTAGTTTTCAGATATTTTTCATTATCTGATGTTATCGGCATTTCAATTGGAACACGTTCAACAATTTCTAACCCGTATCCTTGCAGACCAACAACTTTTTTAGGATTGTTGGTTAAAAGTCTTATCTTTTTAACTCCGAGATCAAGAAGTATTTGTGCACCAATACCGTAATCCCGTACATCAGCTTTAAAGCCTAAAAACTCATTTGCCTCAACAGTGTCCTTACCTTCTTCCTGAAGTTTATAAGCAAGTATCTTATTTGTTAAACCGATTCCTCTTCCCTCCTGCCTCATATAAACAAGCACACCTTTTCCCTCTTGTTCAATTTGATCTAAAGCAGCATTAAGCTGATCGTGGCAGTCGCATCTTAAAGAATGAAAAACATCTCCGGTTAAGCATTCTGAGTGCATTCTTACAAGAACAGGTTCTTCAGGTTTTATTTCTCCCTTAACCAAAGCCACCTGTTTCTTTTTATCAAGGGTACTCTGATATAAATGTAAAATGAATTTACCGTGCTTTGTGGGAAATTTCACATCTGTAATTTTGTTTATTAGTTTTTCCTTTTGCAACCTGTGGCTTATAATGTCCTTAACAGTGATAATTTTCAGGTTAAACTTTTCAGCAATTTTAAGAAGCTCGGGAACTCTTGCCATCTCACCATTTACAGAAAGTATCTCACATAGAACACCGGCAGGCTGAAGACTTGCAAGCCGGCATAAATCAATGACAGCTTCAGTATGTCCTGCTCTTCTCAAAACACCCTCATCAAAAGCACGAAGCGGAAATATATGTCCCGGTCTCGCAAAATCGGATGCTCTTGAATTTCCGTCAATCAATTTTTTTATAGTTAAAGATCTGTCTGTTGCAGAAATTCCTGTTGTTGTTCCTTCAATTGCATCAACTGTAACTGTAAACTGTGTACCATGAAGAGCAGAATTGTTGTCAACCATTAAAGGTAATCCAAGATCGTCGAGTCTTTTTCCATTCAAAGCGACACAAAGCATTCCTTTTCCATTAGTAACCATAAAGTTTACAATA
>CAZECH010000198.1:0-5982 GCA_964510675.1 uncultured Ignavibacteriaceae bacterium | reverse complement strand
ATGGGAGCGATATCAGGAATAATGGGAGTATTGACAAAAACCGGTGATGAAATAATCGCTCACAAAACTCTTTATGGATGTACTTATTCATTATTTAGTAACTGGCTTCCTCGTTATAACATTACTACTAAATTAGTTGATCTTACTAATCTTGAAGAAATATTTTCTGTTCTTTCTGAAAAAACAAAAGTTATTTATTTAGAAACGCCTGCCAATCCTAATCTTGATATCATTGATTTAAAAGAGCTGAGAAAAATAGTTGATGAAATAAATGGAAAAAGAGAAATTATTAATAAAATAAAGATTGTTGTTGATAACACTTTTGCAACACCATATTGCCAGAGACCAATTGAGCTCGGTGCTGATTTTTCTGTAAACTCTTTGACTAAAGGCATTGGCGGATTCGGAACTGATATGGGCGGCGTTGTAACAGGCAGAATGGCTTACAGAGATATGCTACTTTTATACAGAAAAGATTTTGGTGCAGTTTTAAATAACAAAAGTGCATGGAATGTTCTTACTTACGGCTTAACAACTTTGCCCATAAGAATAAAACAGCAAATGAAATCCGCAATGAGAATTGCTGAGTATCTAAGCAGCCATCCAAAAGTGGAATATGTGAGATATCCGGGTTTGCCATCTCATCCCGGTTATGAAATCGCCAAGAAACAGATGATTGACTTCAACGGAAATTTTGCACCAGGAAGTTTGATTTCTTTTGTCCTAAAAGGCAATACTCCTAACGAGAGTAAAGAGAACGGCAGAAAATTTATTAATTATGTTGCAAACCATGCTTATACAATGACACTTGCAGTAAGTCTTGGTCATACCAGAACTTTAATTGAACATCCGGCATCAATGACTCATTCTATGGTTCCGCCGGAAAAGCTTTTGGAATATGGAATTAATCCTGGCGGAGTAAGATTTGCAATCGGGATTGAAGATGTGAATGATATTCTAATGGATCTTGATGAGTGTTTGAAGGTGGTTTAACTTTGGAATAATGGAGTAAGAAATATTTGATTCAATTATTACTTCACAATTCCAATACTCAATTCCCAAAAAGTTGAGTTAATTGATTTTATGATATAATATAAGGTCACATATAGATATGTGACCTTTTTTATTTTTTATCCTAAATTAAGGTATCATAATTTCACAATAAGGTTGAAAATGAATATAACTTTAAAAATAATTTTATACGCCCTGTTTTTTAGCATTACTTTATTTGCCCAGGATGATTTTACTGAAGGAGATTCAATTGAAGTTTATATAATTGATTCTTTCATTCCGCCTGATAACCCGGATGTTTTTAATTTATCATTCTTTACAAGCAAACCTGCAAAATCTAAACTCATTCTTGATGACGAATATGAATTTTCTGTTTCAGATACTCTAGCTGAGGAGCATAAAATTCAAATTGACCTTACAAAAATCAATTTTAAATCTAAAATTGTTACTTATATAATTTTTGTGGAAGACTCAGCAGGCAAAATTAATCAAAGTGATAAATCTGAGTTTGAATTGCAGGAAGAAATCAAACTGGAAGAAGAATCCAATTTTGTTTTACTATGCTTGTTTGGAGGAACTGTTTTTCTGATTCCAAATCCGGTAATGGTTATAACTGAAGATGAAAATTATTTCAGTCTGACTAAAGAAATAGCATTGGTTACTTTTCGCGGAAGTTTCAGGTATCCGGCAGGTTATGTGGCAGCAGAGTATTCGCATATCTTTAAAGCTCCTCAGAAAAATTTTTTAAGACTTGGTTATAAGCATTTCATTGAAGTGCCAGGAATACATTATATTTTACCCGGCATAAATGGGTTTACTAACTTTAATGGCTTTAATGGAATCAGTACTGAACTTTCAATAGGCTGGTTTAAGATTTTTAATACTTTCACAGTTTATACCCGTTACAGGTTTAACTTTAAACCTGGTGAGACGGAAAGCAATTTCCAAGAAATATCTTTAGGACTTTATTCAAGCTTCTTTTCACTTTACTTTTGATGTTCCTCACCTTATCAAAACCGTTAAAACGGTTATAAAATTTATATTCTTTATTAACCTACGGCTAAGTCGTGGGCTGCCAAGAATAAGAAAGTATGAAACCGTTTTAACGGTTAACAACTATAAAACACTAACGTTACCCAATATTTTTACAGAAAATTAAAATGATTTTAATCCTATATTTGATTAATTCGATATGAAAAATTATAACCGTATAATCAAAAAATTAATTTTCCTTTTGTTCACCGTTTCACCTGTTTTATTTGCACAGGAGGGAAATCTAAAAGGCAAAGTAACTGATGGAAATAATCCCATTCCTTTCGTTAATATTATTTTACTTAATACAATTTATGGTACAAGCAGTGAGAATGATGGTTCATTCGAATTAGAAAATATTCCTTCTGAATTATATGAAGTCAAATTCAGCGCTGTTGGTTATGAGACAAAGACTATAGATGTTAATATTGAATCAAACAAAACAACAGAACTAATTGTTGAGTTAAAGCAGCAGGTTATTGAAGTTGGAACAGTTGAGATTTTTGGTTCACAGTTCCAGGACCAGAATGACACAAGAACAAGTGTTCTTGATCTTAATCCACGAGATGCAAAAATAATTCCCGGCGCTACAGAAGATGTATTCAGAACTTTGCAATCTCTTCCGGGAGTTCTTGCCCCGAACGACTTTTCATCCCAACTCATTGTTCGTGGCAGTGGTCCCGATCAGAATCTTATAATTATGGATGATATTGAAGTATTCAATCCATACCGTCTTTATGGTGTCATAAGCATGTTCAATCCTGATGCTGTTTCGGATATTAATCTAATAACCGGAGGTTTCCCTGCAAAATATGGCGACAGGCTCTCGGCAGTTCTTGATGTAACAAACAAAGAAGGAACTACAAAAAATTATTTCTCCGGAAGTGTTAATGCATCAATTGTTGATGCAAACATTGTTCTCGAAGGAAAAAATCCTTTCAATCTTAAAGGAAGCTGGCTGCTTAATACCAGACGGACTTATTATGATCTTATAATAGAACCTTTTGTAAAGAATGCCGGACTCGTTGATGAGAATACATCTTTTCCTAATTTTTATGATGTACAAACAAAGATAGCAATTGGCCCATACTCCGGCCATAAGTTTTTGCTGAATGGAATTTATTCCCGTGACGGAGTTGATATTGTGAGCGGCGAAAAAAGAAAAACACCTGATAGTGTTGGTGTTTATAATATTACAAAGAATGATATTTTAGGTTTTGCATGGCATTATGCACCAAACCAAAAACTTTTTAATAAAGTAATTGTTTCATGGTATAATACCAGCGGAACAACTGATTTTAATTCTGAAATATTGGATCCCTCTCTTGAGAGAGATGCTTTTAAAGATGCTCTGCCTGATACTCTTTCTTCTTATCTGCTGGGATTTGAATTTGATGCTGTATTTGGTTTTAAAAAATATTCCATTGATGATAAGTTTAATTACTTATGGGGAAAAAATTTATTTGAAGCCGGTGCCGGTGTAGATTTCATGGAAACAGAAATTAATTTTAATTTTAATCTTGACCCTGAACTTGAAGCGATATTTAATGCACAACCACAATTCAGAGCTGCTATTGATGATATAAAAGATTTAAAATATTTTAATCGTTACAGGTCTTATATACAAAACAGATTTACTTTAACAGAACGACTTTTCTTTCAGCCAAGCTTAAGATTTGACTATTATGATCTTCTGAATAAAGCATACTTTGCACCAAGAGTTTCATTATCGTATGCACTTAGTGAACTCACAACACTCAGGGCAGTTTGGGGGATTTATTATCAGTCTCCGGGATATGAAAAACAGAGAGACCAGAATCTTTTACTGGATCTTGATGAAAGATATACAAATGATCTTCAGGCTGAAAAGTCAATGCATTATGTTTTTGGAATTGAACGCTGGTTAACAAGTGAATGGAGGATTAGAGCAGAAGCTTACTACAAGGATTTTACAGATTTAATTGTACCTCAGGAAGTCACAGGATCAACTTATATAACTGAAACTATTCCGGGTAGAGATGCGCGATATAGATCAGGTTGGACAAACCCGGTTAGAATTTCGGGAGATTCTTTAACTCAAATCCCCGTAAATAATTCTGTTGGAGAAGCTTACGGTCTCGAATTATTTTTAGAGAAAAAAAATATTTCAGGTAACAATCGGTTTTCAGGTTGGGTTTCTTATTCTTTAGCTTTTACAGACAGAATTGAAAATAATCGTGCAATCCCTTTTAATTTTGATCAGAGACATACTGTTAACTTTGTTTTTAATTATAAAGTTAACTCCTGGCTTGATGCCGGTTTAAGATGGCAGTATGGTTCAGGATTTCCTCTAACGGAACCTGTTGGAATTAAACCAAGAATCATTCTTGCAGATTATGATTTTGATGGTAAACCAGAAACACCTGTAATTGCTACAAGAAAAAGTTCCAGTCTTCCTGAAGATCAGCAGGAAGTAATTTATGATATTGATTTTGGAAACAACAGGCTTAACGGACGTAAGCCGGAATATCATCGTCTTGATATCCGTTTAACTGCTTATGCTGATTATTGGGATCTTGATTGGGCTTTTTATCTTGATGTTATTAATGTTTACAACAGATCTAATATTATAGGATATGATAGTTACGTTAAAGAAGATTTAACGCTTGGCAGAGAAGCGACTACGATGTTTCCGATTATCCCGACACTTGGATTTAGTGTAAAATTTTGAGTTTTAATAATGCATTCATACAAAAATTCATTCACTGTTAAAAAATTAAAATATTGATAATTCCATTTTCCATTTACCTATTTCTATAAAACATGTTTACTTCTGAAATCTTAACAGTATCTGAATTAACTAATCAAATTAAAATTACTTTAGAAGAAAGTTATTCCCAGGTTTCTGTAATAGGGGAGATTTCAAATTTCAGAGCGCACATTTCCGGTCACTGGTATTTCAGCATTAAAGATTCTAATGCTGTTATTTCATGCACAATGTGGAAGGGATTTAACAACTATGTTTTTTTCACTCCACAAGACGGAATGAAAGTAATTATTAATGGAAAGGTAACTGTTTATCCGCCAAGAGGAAATTATCAGCTCGATGTCCGTTCAATGAAACCTGCCGGTGAAGGAGAACTACAGGCTGCATTTGAATTTCTCAAACAGAAACTTGTGTCAGAAGGTTTGTTTAATGAAGAATATAAAAAACCAATTCCACAATTCCCTGATAAGATTGGAATAATTACAGCAATAGATAGTGCTGCATTAAAAGATATGATAAGTGTTGCACAAAGAAGATATCCTTTAGTTGAATTATTAATTGTTCCTGCAAGAGTGCAGGGTAACGGTGCAGCAGAAAGTATCGTTCAATCATTAAGACTTCTGAATAAAAGAGATGATATTGATGTTATAATTTTAGCACGTGGAGGCGGTTCGATTGAAGACTTATGGGCGTTTAATGAAGAAAAAGTTGCAAGAGAAATTTTCGAATCTAAAATTCCTGTTATTTCAGGAATCGGGCACGAAATAGATTTTACGATTGCCGATTTTGTTGCTGATCTTCGTGCACCAACTCCATCTGCAGCTATGGAAATTGCTACGCCAAAAATGGAAAATATAATTTCATTCATAAATAAATTTTCAAACTCATCTTATCAATCTTTATTGGAAAAATGTGCTGATTTGAAAAGCAATGTATCGGGTATTCTAAATTCTTATGCTTTCAGATTTCCTCTGAATATGGTAAGAAACAAATCACAAAGACTGGATAATAATATTTATAAAATGATTAGAGGATTTGATAATTATATCAAAATAAAACAGGGCAAAGTCAATTTACTTGCGAAAACAATAGAAACACACAATATCCAAAAAACCCTTAAGAAAGGTTTTGTACTGGTCAGACAGGATTCTAAATTTGTAACACGTTCATCCGGTTTTAACATGGATAAACCT
>CAZECH010000197.1:0-5986 GCA_964510675.1 uncultured Ignavibacteriaceae bacterium | reverse complement strand
CTAAAAAATGAGTCTGAAAAAAGTAAAAAAGAAAAACAAAAACTAGAGACGGCTTCTAACAATGAGAATTCTGAATTGGCAAAAAAGACTGATATTGGGTATTTTTCAATTGTTAGAATTACAGACGAAAACTCAAAGCAAGAAAAAACAAAATCCGATAAAATACTTGAAGAAGCCAAGAAAACCTTTGAGCAGGTTAATGATTATGTGGTTGATATAAACATAAAAGTTGATGTTGATTTTCTTAAAGTTCCTGAAACCATTGCAAAAATTTATTATAAAGAACCAAATAAAGTTCATCTTGAATCAGATGGATTTGCTTTGCTGCCAAAAGATGGGATGGATTTTTCTCCATTAGGATTATTAAAAGATGAATACACAGCAATATATGAAAGAACCGATACTATAGAAGGAAATAAAACCGATGTAGTAAAAGTAATTCCTTTGGGGGATGCAAACGATATTATACTTACAACTTTATGGATAGATGAATCAATGCATATTATAAGGAAAGTTGAATCAACACCAAAGATTGGCGGTACATTTAAAATTGAGTTGAAGTATGATATATCAAAAACAGAATTTCCTCTTCCATCCACAATGATTTTTTCTTTTAACGTTGATAAGTTAGATTTGCCGAGAGGAATAAGTGGTGAGATGAATGAAGATTCACAAGAATTGAAAATGAAGAATGAGAAAAAAAAGAATGAGAAAAAAAGTACCGAAGGTAAGGTTTATATAACTTATAAAAATTATAAGGTTAATAAAGGAATTCCTGACTCTGTTTTTGAAGAAAAGAAAAAATAGCTTTATACTTAGTTAGTTAAAATTTATCCACATATTCTAACTTTCCATCCGGGGTATAATGTTTGTTTAAAACAAGTTTATTTTTTTCATACTTTTTATAAGATTCAATTTTAGCGTCAGGATAGTATGAAATGCTTTCCCCGTCCAGCAAACCGCTTCTATATTCTGCAAAAGATTTAAGAGTGCCATCAAGATGATAAGCCTTAAAAGCCCCTTCAAGCTTATTGTCTTTATAAGGTGCTTCGGAGTAGAGAGTTGTTCCATCCTCATAAAATGTTTTTGCAATTCCGTTTCTTTCTCCATTTTCATATGGAGTAAAAGATTTGAAATTTCCATTCCTATAATAAGTTATGGAAACTTCTAAATTAGTACCGTAAAGTTCTTCTATTTTTCTTAATTCCTTTTCTGTAGCAGTGCGCTGTTTATATTTAACTGTATCCTGATCATTCTTATTTTCCTGGCATCCGCCTGATGTTGTTAAAACTAATAAAGAGAAAACAGCAATTAGCAATTTGAATAACATAAAATTTTATTTCTCCTGTTTTGAGTGTTATTCTATAATAAAAAATCTTATCTAAGTCTTTTATAAATATTACACTTTGTACACACAGTATTTTTCACACTACCATTATATTCTGAATTATTAAAAAGACTTCTTGAATATTTATAATTTTCATTATTCCAGATTTCTTCAAGAGATTGCTTGGTTAAATCTCCCCAAACATTTTCTTTGCTTGTTACCCAGCAGCAAGGAGTAACTTTTCCATCAGGATTAACTACCATTGAATTGAAAAGCTGGTTGCATGGTTTATCATTTAAAGGAGTATATCTTCCATTTTTATAATAATCCAAAATATATTCGGGATTATTGGGAAGCCACTCTTCTTTTCGTTCATTAAGAGTTCCCGGGAAATTAATATCAGGTATATCATCCGATAAACCCATCTTATCAAAGAATATTTCAACTCCTAAAGACCCGGCAAGACTTTTTGCATAATCAATTTCATGTTCATTATACTTATTTACAATAAACTTCCATACAATTTTAGGATCTCTATTTCTTAATTTTTTCTTTGCATCAACAGTATAGCGGATATTATTTATCACCCAATCGAAATTCCCTTTCACCCTGTACTTCTCATAAGTTTTCTGTGAAGCACCATCCGCAGATATTACAAGCTGGTGCAAACCGGATTCAACCAATCTCTCAAAAAATTCAGGCTTTTGTTTAAGACTGAAGTTTGTATGAGTTATTGTATAAACATTTCTCTTAACAGATTCTTTAATGATATTAAATATTTCATGATGTAGAAGAGGTTCTCCCCAGTTAAAAAGTATAACTACTTTTAAAGAAGGTATTTTATCAAGAATAACTTTAAAAGTATCTAAGCTCATTTTTCCTTTCTCATAATTCTGAGTTTTGGAAGCACAAAGAGGACAATCTAAGTTGCAAATATTGATCGGATCAATAATGACTGCGTTTGGTAATTTGGGAGAGAGTGTATTTTCATTAAATCTGAACTTAAGCCAATCCCATATTTTATATTGATATTTTGAAGGAAGCCTTTGCCAGAAAGAAAGATACGCTTTGAATAAAAATGTGTTCAATACTCTACCTTATTACTGAGTGTTAGCGCACAAATATAGCAAAATCTCCAGCTGAATGCCCTAACAATTCATTGAGTTTTTTAAAAGATACTGTAATTTCCTGTTTTAATTAATTGCTAAATTGAGGAAATTATACAAATGAATATTTTCCCAAATAATCCGTCAGGAGTTTTATGAATAAATTTGCTGCAAGTCTGCCATTTATTTTTTTTACATTCTGGTTTATTTCCTGCTCACAACCTGGATGGGAAGGAGTCTTTGATTATACCGAAAATCCCAAACCCGGTGATGAGATAACAGTTTTTTATAATTCGGACAGCACAAAACTTTCATCCTTTGATAAAATTGAAATGACGGCATACTTGTATAGTAAAAAACTTGATGATGCTGTTGGTATAGAAATGAAAAAAGCAAAGGCAGGCTGGGAGGGAAAAATAAAAACTACTAAAGATACGCGGGGTATAATTATCAAATTCAGAAATGATGATAATGTTGATAACAATAATAAAAAGGGATATGTAATTCTTTTAACGGATGGTGATAAAGTTGTTCCCGGAAGTATTGCAGGATTAGGAGTCGCAGTTTTAAATTGGGGTTCATATTATCTTGAACTTGACAGGGATTTTAATCTTGCCCTGAAATATATGCAGGATGATTTTAAAAATAATCCTGGTGTCAAAGAAGAATATCTTGATTCCTATCTTCTTGCATATTCTGAATTACATCCTGAATCTTTAGATAGTTTAGTAAATGTTGAGCTTACTGAACTTGAAAAGAAAAAGGAATTTACGGAAGATAATTTAACTACCTTGATGGAATGGTATGAACGAACAGGTAAATTTGATAAATCTGGTAAGTATAAAAAATTATTATCTCAGAAATTTCCATCAAATGAACATATACAATTTGCAAAATACCAGGAAATCCAGAATGAAACTGACATATCTAAGAAAAAAGAACTTGCTGATAAATTTTATACTGAATTTCCTGACAGCAAGTATTCTCAATCCGTATTTGATCTTATAGCAATTCATTATCGTGATAGTAAACTTTATCCGGAAGCACTGGAGTTTTTCAAAGCTAATAAAAATAAAACAAGCATATTCCGTTTTTATTCTGTTACACAGAGAATGTACAAAGAGAATGCTGATCCGATCATTGCACTTGAAATTGCAAAACTTGGTGTACAAAGAGGCGAAAGTGAATTAAAAAATCCATCTAAAAAGAAGCCCGAATACCTAACTGAAAAAGAGTGGAAGGAAGAAACAGAATATTACGCAGGACTTAATTTTTTCTCTTTTGGTAAAGCTTTGTACTTAACCGGAAATAAAAAAGATGCGGAAAGCAACCTTGAGAAAGCAGTAACACTAACTCAGAAAGAGGAAGGCGAAATAAACGAGCTGTATGTTAATGCTGTTTTTGAGTACGGAGATAAAGCAAAAACAAAAACCATAATTGAAGATTTTATAAAAACTGGCAAAAATACAACACCTATGATTGATGTTTTAAAAGAAACTTATGTTTCTGAAAAAGGATCAGAAGATGGGTTTGATAATTACCTCTCAACCTTTAAATCATTTGCTTTGAACAGCATTAAAGAGAAGCTTAAAGCTGAAATGATAAATGAACCGGCTCCTGATTTTACTCTTGGGGATTTGAATGGGAATAAAGTGTCATTATCGGAATTAAAAGGTAAAACAATTATTTTGGATTTCTGGGCAACATGGTGCGGCCCTTGCATTTCATCATTTCCCGGTATGAAGAAAGCAGTTGAAAAATATGCAGGTGATGCAAATGTAAAATTCCTGTTTATAAATTCCTGGGAACGTGTTGAAGATAGAAAAACCAGTGCGCACTCATTTATTAAAAAGAACAAATATCCTTTCCAGGTTTTAATGGATTATAATGATAAAGTAGTTGGAGCTTACGGAGTTTCAGGAATTCCCACCAAGTTTATCATTGATAAAAACGGGAATATAAGGTTTAAGAGTATTGGCTTTGCGGGAAATGTTGATCAGTTAGTTGATGAAATCTCTGTTATGGTTTCGCTGTTAAATTAAAATTCGGGATGATGAGGAAAAAAAGATTGTCAGAAGAAATATAGAGAGATTAATTGAGGAATAAGAGAACACTACGCATTCTGTTCAACACTCACGTCCCATGCTTTAAAGTTTCTTATAATTCTATTACGATTTATTCTATCGTGCCGAATCAAAAACAAAAGGTGTAAATCGCTTAGTATTTTTAAAGGCTGAGTGAATAGGATATATGAAGTTTCATCATTAAAAGCCAGATTCAAAACTTTACGTTCCAGATCCTTCAGGTCGTAATCAAAAATATTCTCAGCACTATCAATCATCGTAAACCTATTCACTCAGTTAAATCAATTATCGAATTCTTGTTCATCTTATTCATTTGTAGAACTTCAAATTTTATACCCTTTGCAACAAAAATTAAAACAGCCATTAAGCGAATTTACTTCTGTGAATTGTAGTAATGATACTACAAGCTGGAAAGAGTTACTTTACACGACCTTTTTTTACTTGCTGACTCTTAACTAATTTAGAAGTCAAAATTGCTTCTTTGTCAAGGTTCCCCCAACCTGTCAATAAAGTAAGAGAAGCCTTTGACTGCCAGATCAACAAGCCTTTTATTTTAATTTAAGATGAAGGTGCCGATTAGTTGAAATAGGTAACGCAGGAATTAATGCAATTAAATTTAAATTAAAACCTCCTCAGTCTTTATCTCTTCTTCTATTAAGCCGTAAAGCCCTGCCTTCGTTAAATAAATTAAGGCAAGTAAACTAGGAGATGAGATTTATTCATCACAATTCAAAACAGAATTTTATTCGCCTTGTATTTGGTAAGATAATAGTTGATGTTACACTCGAGATATTTTATAAACACCTCAGGGCTAGGTCCCAAAGGCGCAGAATAACAGTATTATCTAAATCTCTTTATTGGAATAAAATTATTAAAATTAAACAAGTCAATTTAACAGATAAGGTGCAGCAACCTTTCCCACCTAATGATCAAAAACAGATTGGTCATAATATTTTAGGTGTGGAAAAAGGTGATAAAGGCAGATACGAAGATGCATTTACTGAATTTATAAGAGCAATTGAATTAAATCCTAAAGATGCTGATGCCTACTTCAACCTGGCAACATTAAAAGTCCACTTTGGAGATATTAAAGGAGCGAGCGCGGACTTTAAAATGTCAGAGAAATGTCATCGTGATTCAGGTTTTAAATTTTTGAATTATCCTCTGATATGAAAAATACTGTTGATATCCCACGTAATATATCAGTCTTATTATACACCCCCTTCACAATCTTTATCCCTTCTTCTGTTAAGCCATAAAGCTGGTAAGCAAACCGATCCTATTTGCTTGGGTTTTTATTGTAATATTTTGTCATAAAAAATAACACCTCACCCTTTTTCTCCCTTTGCTAAGGTGACGATGAAGGAGGAATTTTTTTTATTTTACAATTTCTTCAACCTTATTTCTTTTTTTGATTAGCGCACCCCTAAAGGGATTTAATATTCTTAATCCCGGGAGGGACGATATGT
>CAZECH010000196.1:0-6013 GCA_964510675.1 uncultured Ignavibacteriaceae bacterium | reverse complement strand
CAACAACTATGTTTTCAAAATTATTTTTCTTAAGAAGCCTTGTAACAATAATCTGCGAGTGTTTGTAATCTTCAACAAGAAGTATTTTAATTATATCACTCTTAGTTATCAGTTCTTCAGGTGTTGAAGGTTCTTCATAACGGTTTATCATTGCACTTATTGTTGCTGAAAGGTCTTCGATATTTGTACTCTTCTTTTCAAGAAGCTCTGCAAATAAGCCATCAATTTTTTTCAGGTCCTCCTGGTAATTTTCTTTCCCTGTATAAATAATGATTGGGAGATTAGTGAATTTAGAGTTGGATTTGATGTGCTTAATTAATTCAAATCCATTTACCTCGGGCATTTCAAGATCTACAATGGCTAAATCAAGATTCTTATCTTGTATCATTCCAATTACTTTTGAAGAATGAGATTCTGCAATGGCATTAAAGCCAAGCTGTATTACTGCTTCCTTCATTAGGTTCAAAGTAGGTACATCATCATCAACAATAAGAATGTTTGAATCTTTCTTTAATCTATAACTGGTAAGAACTTCAACAAGGTAATTATACTTTATAGGCTTAACAAAATATTCCACAGCACCCATTAAGAATGCTTTTTGCTGTTCAGTTTCAACAGAGCAGACTATAACCGGAGTATTTTTTGTGTTCTTATGCTCTCTCATCAACTTAAGTAGTTCAAGTCCATTCATATCGGGCAGAATTATATCCATAAGTATGGCTAAGAATGTATCATTCTCAACTGCTCTGAGTGCCTGCTCACCAGAGTTTACAACCCTTGGTTCATATCCCCATTTACCAAGATAATTGCTTAGAAGTTTTGATGTTGCATAATCATCTTCAACAACAAGAACATTATTTTTTCGTCCCGGTTTAGGTAATGCACTGATTTGTTTTTCTATTGATTCAAGCGGTTTAATACCAATTGTAAAATTGTATGTAACTCCTTTGCCAACATTGCTGGAAATATCGAGATTACCGTTAAGATGTTCGATATATCTTTTAGAAAGTACCAAACCTAAACCTGTAATCTGGCCGATCTTATTATTTCCAAGTTCATTAATTGTAAGAGGATTATAAATATCTTTTAATTTTACAGTAGTTAATCCTGAACTTGTATCTGTAATTCTGAAATTAATTTTGTTGTGATCCGGCTGGGAAATGTGAATTGTAATTTTTCCTTTTCCTGTTAATCTTAAAGAGAAGGTTAAAAGATTTAAAAGGATATAACGCAGTTTCTGAGGATCGCTTTCTATCGTTTCAGGAACATTGGAATCTGTATTAATTATAAAATCAAGGTCGGCTTTGTTTAACTTTTCTCTAAAGATTCGTACAATTTCCTCAATAAAAGTTCTTACAGTTATACTCGATAAAGCATCCTTACTCTTTTTTTCATCAAGCTTTGAAATATCAACCAGGTCATTAAGCAGAGATAGAAGATTAAAAGCATTTTCCTTTAATGTATTAACATATTCATTCTGGGAAGAAGTGAGATTTTCTTCGCCCAGCAATGACGCAAAACCCATTATACCGTTAATCGGTGTGCGAAGATCGTGGGCAATTTCTGTAACAATATTACTGACCGATGCATTAACATTTCCGCGATTATTTTTCCATAAATTTATAAGAGTATTTAAAGATGAACCTATCAACAGAATATTATCTTTATCACTTTGAGCAAATTGAGTTTTTTTCCCAAGCTTTATAAGATAATGTCCGTCAGCAGATTTTAAATAAAGACTTCCGTCATAAGTAACTGAATCAGATGGTTTAAGTTTACAATTGGCGTGTGAATCGAATATAATTGGCTCAGGATTATTCCTTTTTGATGAACAGGCAGAACATTCAAATGTAGATTTTTTAGCAAATGAATTTTTAGCAGTTTGTGATTTCCCGAGAACAGAAAAATCATTACCATTTACCTGGAATATAACTGCTGCTTCAAAATCAGCTTCGCTAAACAGGAATTCGCAAACTAAATCCGGGAAATTCTGTGAAGGTTTAAGTGCTGATTGTAATAATTCGTTATATTTTTTAAGGGATTCTATTTTAGAACTTTGCATTCAATCCAAGATTAATCTGAATAAGAATTTATAAATAATTATATATAATATAGTTAAATCAAATATAAATATTCTGATCTGAAAAAGGAAGCAATTGCCTGCCATTTCAGTAAACATAATTAGTCTAAATTAAGGATTTTTTATTTATGAAAAAAAAAATTGTAATTATCGGTGGTGGTTTTGGAGGAATATCTGCTGCAAAGGATTTTGGAGATTTTGATGCAGATATAACGTTAATTGATAAAACAAATCATCATGTCTTTCAGCCTTTATTATACCAGATTGCTACTGCCGCATTATCTCCTGCAGATATTGCAGCACCAATCCGGGCAGTTCTTAATAAACAAAAAAGCATTACGGTTGTAATGGATGAGGTAATTGATATCGACAGATCAAACAGGGAAGTAATAACAAAAAGTTCCAGATTTAATTTTGATTATTTAATTGTTGCAGTTGGCTCAAGGCATTCATATTTCGGGAAAGATGAATGGGAAAAGAATGCACCGGGTTTAAAAACATTAAATGATGCTCTTTTTATTCGTGAGAAAATTTTGTTATCTCTTGAAGCCGCTGAGAAAATGAATAACATAGAAGAAGTGAAAAAGTATTTAAACTTTGTTATTGTAGGAGGTGGCCCAACAGGAGTTGAAATGGCTGGTGCAATAGCAGAGATTTTAAAAATATCTATGATGGAAGATTTCAGAAATATAAGTGCCGATCAGACAAAAGTTTATCTTATAGAAGCATTGCCAAGATTATTAATTACGTATCCGGAAGACCTTTCTGAAAGAGCAAAGAAAGACCTTGAATCTATTGGAGTTGAAGTACTACTTAATACAAAAGTCTTCGATGTTAACGATAAAGGTGTTTCTGTTGGTGATAGATTTATTGAAACAAAAAATATTATCTGGGCTGCAGGCAATACAATTCCACCTTTGGTTAAAAAATTAAATTCAGAATATGATAAAGCCGGAAGGGTATTTGTTAACCCCGATTTAAGCTTAAAAGATGATCATAATATTTTTGTTATTGGAGATGCTGTGCATTTAAATGATAAGAGGGGAAATCTTCTTCCCGGTATAGCACCTGTTGCAATTCAGGAAGGAAAATATGTTGCAAAAATTATTAAAGAAGGAAAAGATTCTGATCTGAGAGAACCATTTAAGTATTTCGATAAAGGTACTATGGCAACGATTGGTCGCGCTAAAGCAGTTTGCATGATTGCCGGTTTGAAATTTACAGGATTTATTGCCTGGGTATTATGGAGTGTCATTCACATTTTCTTTCTTATTTCTTTCAGAAATAAGTTTAAAGTTATGGCTGAGTGGATCTGGTATTACATTACTTTCAGGCATGGGATAAGGTTGATAACAGGTCATCCTGTTGAAGAGAAGTGATTAATCCATCTTCAATTTAAAAACTCAAATCCAATTGAAAATTAATCCTGTTATCAAGATTGCCGTTTATTTGAGAATCACCTGAACTTAAAGTCCTTTCTTTTGGTTTATAAGTTTCAGAATATTTGAAAGAAAGAACAAGATAGGGAATTACTTTATACCTTGCTACTAAATACCAGCGAATTCCTTCTCCGTACACTGCAAGGTTTGTTAATACTCCCGTCAGATCATTTTCAAATTCATAAATAGCTGAGTTAAATGAATCTGTTTTAAAGAAAATAATTCTGCCGTAAAAATTTAGATTAGAAGTTGAGATAAATCTTAAATCCTGGAAAAATAAAAATCCATCTTCATCAAGATTTGCATCAGCGACAGAAAAAATATTATACTCAAATCTGCTTTTCCATCTTAACGATTTTGAAATTTCATAAATCACTTCGCCTCTTATGTTTTGGCGGTTTCTCTGCAGGATTAATTTTTCCTCATCAATTGTAAAGCTTAATTCTTTCCTTTCATGCTTGTAGCGGAATCTTGTTTCAACTTTGCTTAAAGGTTTGGAAGAAAGTTCAACAAAAAATTCATCGCCTTCAGAAGGCAAAGGATTATCAAATGTAGCGTAAGGAAATTTAAACTGATCGTAATAAAGACTAAGCTTTCCAAAAGGTAAACGCCATTTCAATCCATTATAAATTCCAAATTCGTTGCTTGTTGTTCCAGATCTTTCTCCAAAGCTGAAACCATGAAGGTTTATGAAATTTCTTGGATAGCTTCTTACTGAAGAAATAAACTGAAGATCACGGCTAAAGGAAAATTGCAGATTATTGATTGAAGCAACTGAAGTTCCGTTATAAACTATTTCCCCGAAGAAATTTAAACTTTCATAGTAAATATCAAAAGCGGCAGAAGTGTAATTAAATTTATCTCCTTCAATATCATAAACTGAAGAAGGTTGAAAAGGATGATCGAAAGATGATTGATAATTAAGTAATCCAACTCTGAATAAATTCTCCTGAACAAAATCAATTCTCCCCCCAATTAAAGTTTCTTCTGCTGATTTTCTTCTGCTTATTTCTGATTCAGTTCTGTGCAAACCATCCAAAGGAGTTGAAGTAATTTCACCGGTTAGTTCATCTAAGTTAGCATCAAATTTATTTTTTGAATAAAAGAACGAAACCGAGAAAGGCTTGAGATCAATGGTACCTGCTCCACCTCTTAGAAAATTATTTTCTGAAGCACTTGTGTAAGGAATAATTTTTCTTTCACTCTTCTTAACAGGATAAACAGCGTCAGCACCTTTGGAAAAACCATAAGCATTCCACAATGCCAGTCCCTGCCCAAATTCGAGGTAATAATCTCCAACGACAATATTTTTAAGATATGTTAAATCTTTAGCAGCAAAATGAAATGAAGTGAATTCATTAAAATCTTTTTCCCCGGCATCCTTTTGTGTAAGTACACCAACCTGGAAGTTATTATTATAATTTATTTTCAGCCGGTTATAGATAGCAGGTTTAGAACCTACAAATTTATTTTCTTCAAATCCTTTTCTTGTCTGCAAATCATTTACAACTCTGTTTCTAAAATTTATTTTAGAGTTTGAATATAGATCGCTCAATAAATCCTCATCTTCTTGTTCTATGTTTAATACTATCTTACCTGTTGCTTTAACAAATGGAATAATTTTTTTTATTAGCTCAGTGGGAATTTCTCTGATTGAATAAAGTTCATTTACAGAAAAAAAGAATCCATACCTTTCTCTATGCTTAATGATTAATCCTGCATTGGTAAAATCCAAAAAAGGAATTTTCTGGAGTTCGTTTACTCCGGCAGTATTTATATCAACCGGATTATCAATAAGATTTTCAAGAATATTGTATAACTCGTTTGAAATCTCTTCTTCCTGCGATTCACCAAGCAGTTCATCAATCACTTCTTCTGTGTTTATGTAATTGGAGTCGGTTTGGGGGAAAAGATTTATATTTAAAAAAAGTACGATTATATAAAACGAAATATTAAATGATATTTTTATCATCATTTTTTCAAGTTAAAAATGAATCTTGACCTAACATTCGTTCCTATCCCTATAAATAATAGGGAAAATCATCTCTCTTCTTATAAAGGAGAGGGAAGGTAAAGTCATTTTTGAAACAAATGTTCTCTTATTTTTGCCGAGCGTTCACCTTCCTCACCGAAACTTATTATTATTCCTGCCTGGTGAGTTAAGCCAAGATCATTATGGGTAAATAAAGCATAATCAAGACTGAAGATTGAATAATTTATTCCTATTCCAGCAGTATATCTTGAAGGCTCAGTTGAAAATCCGGTTCTTAATGAAAGATATTTTATTATATCATAATCCAAACCAAAAAGAAAAGAGAAAGGATATCTTACATCTTTTTCAAAAACAGTATTAATTCTCATGCTGGATAAAACATCATAACTAAAACCAGAATTAATAACCATTGGTATCTGATCATCTTCATTTCCGAAAGTTGCACGATTCAGATTGTGAACATAAAAACCTAATCGCAGTTCATCACTTAAATATGCCAAG
>CAZECH010000195.1:0-6078 GCA_964510675.1 uncultured Ignavibacteriaceae bacterium | reverse complement strand
AATTGCTATTAACATAGCACCTATGCTTGCTGCTATAAATACCCAAAGACTAATATCAATTCTATAAGCAAAATCCTCTAACCACTTATTTAAAGCAAAATAAGCTATAGGCCAGGCAATTATATTTGAAATTATTACCCACTTTGCAAAATCCTTTAGTAAAAGAAAAACAATACCCGGAATAGTAGCTCCAAGTATTTTCCTTATGCCCACTTCTTTGGTTCTTTGCTCAGTAGTAAATGCAGCGAGTCCAAGTAATCCCAGACATGCAATTAGAATTGCCAGTATTGAAAAGATGGTTACAATTACACCAGTTCTTTTTTCAGCTTCATAAACTTTTGCAAAGTCTTCATCAAAGAAGACATATTCAAATGCCTGGTTGCCCGCATATTTGTGCCAGACATTTTTTATTTCTTCCAGTTTTTTATCAATATTATCCGGAGTAACTTTAACAGAAACATTGCGTCCAAAATCTCCAGGGTAAAAAAGCCTGATGAGAATTGGCTCAATTCGCCTGTGTAGTGACTGGAAATGAAAATCTTTCATAACACCGATGACAGTATAAGGTTCGGGTTCATCATCATCATCCGGATGTTCTATCAGTTTGCCAATTGGATCATCCTGTATTCCTAACTCTTTTGCAGCGGTTTCATTCAAGACTATTGCTGTTGTATCAGAACCATAATATTCTGAGTAGTATCTGCCTTTTAACATTTCTATTTCATAGACAGGGGCAAAATAATAATCAGCAAACATTATGTTCATTAAATGATTATCATTTGTTCCATACCTTCTGTATGGAGTATTTCCAAAATTCTGCCCGAAAAGATTATTACTGTTGCTCGCATTAATAACACCTGGAATAGATTTTAAATCGTTCCTGAAACTTTCCATAAACCTTCCTATGTCATCTGTCTTCTTAACAATAATCACCTGCTCTTTATTAAAGCCCAATTTTTTATTGCTGATAAAATCAAGCTGGTTATAGACTATAATCGTCCCGATAAATAATGTAATTGAGACAGCAAACTGAACAACAACCAGGCTGTTCCTTAACCATGGATTTTTTCCTGATTGCCCGGTTTCTTTCTTCAAAACCTTTACAGGATTAAATGAAGAGAGATAAAGTGCCGGGTAAGCGCCGGCAAATGTTCCAACAACAAGAATAAAAACCAGCAATAAAGGAATGGAATAAGCATTTGTAAAAAGTCCAAATGTAAGGTGCTTGTTAACCAGTTCTCCAAAAAACGGAAGTGCAATTTCAATGATGATCAGGGAAATAACAACAGCAATGAAAGACATTAAAATAGATTCGGTGAGAAATTGTTTTATTAATTGCTGTCTGCTTGAACCAAGGGTTTTTCTCACACCTATTTCTTTTAAACGGTTTGCCGAACGTGCTGTTGCAAGGTTGGTAAAATTTATGCAGGCAATAAGTAATATTCCGGCAGCAATAAGTGAAAAAATATAAATATAAGCTATATCACCGTTAGGTTCTACTTCAGCATCAAGATTGGAAAATAAATGAATATCTGTTACAGGCTGGAGAATATATTCATATCTCATCCCTCTCTTCTCTAAATCTTCTATAGATACACTCAGGAACCTTTCAATAACAGGGAATACATGCTTCTCAATAATTCCGGGAAGCTTGGCTTCAAATTGCTCTGCTGGAAAATCTTCCTGTAAAAGAAAATAAGTATAGTAATCGTTGTTAAGCCAACCCTGCTGATCTATAAAACCATAAGAATTTAATGATGCAAGAAAATCAAAATGAAAATGAGAATTCTCAGGAAATTCTTTTACAACTCCTGTTATTTTATAATCTCTCCTGTTATCAGAGTTAATTAATTTCCCCATTGGGTCTTCATTGCCAAAATATTTTTTTGCCATTCGTTCAGTAAGAACAACAGACTCAGGTAATGTTAAAGCAGTTTTGGGATTACCTTTAACAAACTCAACCGTAAACACATCAAAGAAAGATGAGTCTACCCAGAAAAAAAGTTCTTCACTAAAAACTTTATCGCCATATCTTAAAACCGGGAAACCGAAATTTTTAACTCTTGTTGCATTTATAACTTCAGGGTAATCATTAATAAGAGTGTTTCTTAAAACGGGAGGAGAAACAGCAGCATTAAAGCTGTTATCACCTAAAGTTCCTTCGACACCAATGCGGTAAATTCTACCAGCGTTTTCATGAAAACGATCATAGCTTAGTTCATCAAAAACATAAAGAAGAATAAGAATACAGCAAGCCATTCCAACAGCAAGCCCGGTGATATTTATTGCCGAGTATGCTTTGAATCTTGTAAGATTTCTTAACGCTATTTTTAAGTAATTGCTAACCATATAACACTCACTGTTTATTATTCATATCTTAATGATTTAACAGGGTTGGTTACAGCAGCCTTTATTGCCTGGAAACTAATAGTAAGAATTGCAATAAATAATGTTAATACTGCTGCTGCAATAAACGTTTCAAACCCGATATTTATTCTGTAAGCAAAATCCTGGAGCCAGTTATTCATAAAGAAATAAGCTATAGGCCAGGCGATAATGTTTGCTAATAATATCAGAGTAATAAATTGTTTTGTTGTAAGGAATAGAATATTTCCTACAGATGCGCCGAGAACTTTCCTGATCCCGATTTCTTTTGTACGCTGTTCTGTCATGTAAGAAGCCAATCCGAATAAACCTAAGCAGGCAATAAAAATTGCCAGCCAGGTAAATCCGGAAATTAATCCGGCAAAACTCTGTTCACTCTTATACAATTCGTTGAACTCATCATCAAGAAAAGAAAATTCAAATGGATGATTGGTATTTATTTTTTCCCACGTTTTTTGAATTGATGCTATTGTTCCCTGAACATCACCGGGTTTTACTCTTATAGAAACTGTGTTATTAACCTGAGGTTGATTAACTATCATTAATGGTTCTATATGGTGTCGCATTGAAGCAAAATGAAAATCATTTACTACTCCAATAACAGTTAATGGATTTGTATCATTAGGACCAAATGCCATTTTTTTTCCGATTGGATCTTTCCATCCTAGAGATCTTACAGCTGCTTCATTAATAATAACGGCAGATTGCTTATCAGATGGAAAATCGAGAGAGAAATTTCTTCCTTCTGCCATTTCCATTTTCATATTTGGAATAAACTCCTCATCAGCAGACATAATTGATAATATCCATATATCATCATCACTTGAAAAACCTTCTGGCTGAACTCCGGTTCTTCCAAATCCTCTTCCCGGTAGAGTTGAAGAGAAAGTAACTCCTGCAACGGAAGAGATTTTTTGTATTTCATTTTTGAGTGACTCTGAATTTTTCTGAAGCTGCTGATCATTTAAATCTAATGTAAGTACCTGTTCCCTGTTATATCCTGCATTTTTATTTCTTATATAATCGATCTGTTGAGATACAATATAAGTCCCAATTATCATCCCGATTGAAGTTGAAAACTGAATAACAACTAAAACTCTTCGAAGCCAAATTCCGCTTCTGGAATTTTTTACTGTTCCTTTTAAAACCTTAGCAGGATGAAATTTGGAAAGAACAAATGCAGGATAAGTTCCTGCGAGTAAACCAAGAAGAATTGTTCCTGATAACAATGCAAAAATAAAAAGAGCATTTTCTGCAAAATAATTTAACGGACTCATTTTTATTCCCGCAAATGGTGCAAATATTTCTACAAGTGCCAATGCAAAGAATAATGAAATAAAACAAAGAAGAACTGATTCACCCAGATATTGAAAAATTAATTGAGATTTTACTGCACCTACGACTTTTCTTAAACCGACTTCTTTAGCTCTGTTTGTTGCTCTTGCAGTTGATAAATTCATGAAGTTGAATGCAGCTATTACAATAATAAATACTGCAACAGCAAATAGAGAATGAATGTAGCTTATATCGCTTTTGTTTGCATTTGCTTCATCAAATAAAATATCTGATGATTTAAGATGAACATCTTTTAAGGGCTGAAGTGTGATATTAAAATTTTTACCTACATTATTTTTTCTGATTAAATTTTCTAACTTTGACTCAACCGCAATTTCAGATTCAGGTTTATTCAGCACAATGTAAGTGGTCATGCTTATTATGCCCCAGGATGAAAGGTAATTAATGTAATTAGAATCTCCGGCTGTTGGAAGAATTGATATCACCACATCTATGGCAAGATGAGAAGTTGATGGAACATCCTTCATAATTCCAACAACTTCAATGTTTGTACTGTTATCAACCTTGAAAGTTTTTCCAATAGGATTTTCACTATCAAAAATTTTTGCAGCCATTGTTTCTGTTAATACAGCAGTATTCGGAACAGATAAGACAGTATTCTTGTCGCCTGAAATAAGATTGAAATTAAAAACTTTAAATAGAGTTGGCTCAGCGTAAACAAGATCTGTTGTATATAGAGTATTCTGGTTATACTCTATTAAATTTTTCCCGCTTCTTGAAAGACGCACTGATTCAACAACTTCAGGAAATTCTTCTTTCATTGCCGGGGCAAGCGCAGGAAGCGTTATACCCACCAAGTTACTGCTAACCCCTAAAGCTTTGTCAATTGTAAGAACTCTGAAAATTTTTTCTGAGCCCGGATGCTGCATATCATAAGAGAGTTCATTCTGAATGTATAGAATAATAAGGACCGAACAAGCTAAAGCAATAGCAAGACCGGTAATGTTAATAAAGGAAATTCCTTTGTTCTTAATAAGGTTTCTGAAAGCAATTTTGAAGTAGCTTTTAATCATAAATATTTCCTTTTATCAATCCTGCAGTACAGCTTTCTTTTGTCTGAACAAAACCTGTATATATTTTGATCCCTGTGGTGGAGTAAATATCTGTACTAACTCCCAGTTTTTATCATAGCTTTCAATATTATTTCTAAGGTGAGTTATTCTTTCTTCAATGGAAACAGGAGTAAGTTCTGAAAATTTTGAATCTGTGACTTCCCAGTTGAAGGATTCAACTCTAAAATTGAAGCCTGTTTTTTTATCACCGATTTTTACTTCAACCTCTGCAATTTCATTTTCCCTGAAGTGTGGAATTGGAACACAAATATCATGCATAGAACCTCCGAATTTTATTTGTCAACCTGAACTTGTTTCAGGTTCTCAATTTCAAATAAATACTATTTTAAGGTTCCGAAACAAGTTCGGAATGATTCCTTTATTATCCTTCAATCCATCCATCTTTAAGTCTTATTATCCTGTTTCCATAAGAAGCATTTTCTTCTGAATGAGTAACCTGGATTATAGTTTTTCCTTCTTCATTAAGTTTTTTTAATATTTGCATAATCTCTCTTCCCTGGTCAGAATGAAGGTTACCTGTTGGTTCATCTGCAAGGATTAGTTTGGGATTTGCGACTATTGCACGTGCAATAGCAACAAGCTGCTGCTGTCCACCAGAAAGTTGATTGGGAAAGAGATCTTTTTTAGCTACAATATTAAACCTGTCAAGTATCTCAGCAATTTTTCCTTTTCTCTCATCTCCTTTTATTTTCTGATAGAGCAAAGGAGTTTCAAGATTTTCAAAAACAGTTAACTCATCAATTAAATGATATTGCTGAAAAACAAATCCTATATAAGTTTTATGCAAGTCTGAAAGCTTTTTTTCTTTCATCTTGTGAACAGGTTCATCAAAAAAATAATATTCACCAGATGTTGGGACGTCAAGCATACCAAGAATATGAAGTATTGTTGATTTTCCTGAGCCGGAAGGACCCATTATTGAAATGAATTCACCTTCTTTTACATCAAGTGAAATATCTCTTAGAACATAAGTCTTAAGTGAACCGTTTGAATAATACTTTTCTATATTTTTTAATTTTATCATTTTATTTATTCCGCAATTTTGAAATAAACGGTTTTATTATTCCTGTTTTTAGTTGCTTTTAAGCTACAATAGATGCCTCAGCTTATTCATACTTCAAACTATCAACTGGATTTTCCCTCGCAGCTTTAAATATTTTATAGGTAATTGTTGTTAATCCGATTAAAAATGCAAGTAAACCTGCAAAGGCAAAGGTCCAATATGATATTTCAATTCGATATGCAAATCTTTCCAGCCATTTAT
>CAZECH010000194.1:947-6085 GCA_964510675.1 uncultured Ignavibacteriaceae bacterium | reverse complement strand
CAACAAGTACTTCAATGAACTTATCAAAAAGAAACTTTGAAGCATCCGCGGTCCATTTTAAATTACCGGCAACTACGCCTCCATAAGCAGAAAGCGGATCACCTTGATATGCATTACGGCAAGCTTCATCAATTGTATTGCAGAAAGAAAACAAATTGAGATCCGCTTTATTTATTACACCACGATCTACCAATCCATCAAAATTAATTATTTCACTCCAATATTTTTTGTCGTAAACAACAAGAAGAAGTTTCTTTTTAATTTTTTGCGTTTGAATCAAAGTCAGTAATTCAAAAAATTCATCCATTGTTCCAAATCCGCCTGGAAAAACTACAAGAGCTTTTGCTAAATAAGCGAACCAGAATTTTCTCATAAAGAAATAGTGAAACTCAAAACTTAATTCTGGTGTAACAAACTTATTAACAAATTGCTCAAATGGAATGCTGATATTTAATCCTATGGAATAACCGCCAGCGAGCTTAGCTCCTTTATTTGCAGCTTCCATAATTCCCGGTCCACCGCCTGTACATATTATAAACCTTTTAGACTGCGTTTTCAAATTCATAGACCACTCGGTTAATCTGCGTGAAAGTTCAACTGCATCTTCATAATACTTAGACATTTCAAGAAGATATTGAGCCTTTCTCGATTCTTCTTCAGGCTTTGATTTCTCCTGTGGACTAACTGTTTTGGATTCATTAAAAACTTTAACAGCATCCCGTTTCGACATTAATCTTGCCGATCCAAAGAAAACAATCGTGTCCATTATTCTTAGCTTTTTAAATTTTCCCTGAGGTTGGAGAAATTCTGCAAGCATTCTTAAAATTCTGGCATCAGCAGAATTTAGGAAGTTAGTATCTTCATAAGCTTTGAGGAGAGTTTTTTGTGATTTATTTTCAGCCATAAATTATTTCCGGATTTTTTCGTGCTAATGATCTAACCTTTATTTGAAGCAATAATATTTTTATTTTCACTTCAGCCATAAGATAAAATTATAACACATTATTACAAATACTATATGAAAAACTGTTATTATTAATTTATGAAAATACTCAGGTACTTATTCTTTTGCCAAATAATTTTTTCTAATCTTATAGCCTCATCTAAAGAAGAAATAAAAAATAAAATCGATTACATACTTACCTCCCTTCCACCAACAACCAAAGCAGGAATCCTGATTTATAATCCGTTAACTGAAGATACAATTTATTCTCTGAATCATATGGTTTCCATGATACCTGCTTCAAATACAAAACTTTTTACTACAGCAATTGCTTTATCTCTAATGGGCGGAAATTATGAGCTTTATACAAAAATATTAAGTGATGACCAAGATATTTCGGACGGGATTGTTGATGGTAATCTTTATATAAAAGGATTTGGCAATTCTCTTTTTACCTCCAATGATCTTCAGCAGATGGTTTTTGAACTAAGAGAATCAGGTATTACAAAAATAACCGGAAAAATAATCGGCGATGATTCCTACTTTGATGATATGTATACACGTGATGACTGGATTACTGATGAAGTTGCAAATGTAAAGCTTCCACCGATATCTGCTCTTATAATTGATAAGAATAAAAAAATCATTCAGAAGAAGAAGAGAGGAAGATTAAGAAATTATTTTGTTAATATTGATAATCCCCCGCTTAATGCTGCTCTATCTCTGAAAAGTAAGCTGATAGATGCAGGGATTGATGTTGAATTAAATTCGGAAATAGGAATTACTCCGGAAGAAGCAATAACTTTATCTGAAAAAGGAATTACACTAAGAGATCTCATAAAAGAAATCAATAAAGAAAGTAATAATTTTCTTGCCGAATGTTTATTCAAAACCATTGGTGCCGTTGCGAATGGTAAACAAGGAAATTCTTTTTATTCCACACAAACAATATTAACATACCTTTCTGACAATAATATTTTTTCAAATGGAACTGCAGTGGTTGATGGTTCAGGAATATCGAGATTTGACCAGGTTACTGTTGGCGCAATAACAGGTTTGCTCGAAAAAATGTATTTCGATATTGCAAACTTTGAAGATTTTTACAATTCACTCAGTATAGCAGGAATTGACGGTACATTAAGTAACAGAATGATCGGAACATTTGCAGAAAATAATTTTCATGGTAAAACAGGAACTCTAAATGGTGTATCTTCAATAGCCGGTTATCTTACTTGTGAAAACGGAGATGATCTTATCATATCAATCTTTTTTGAATTTACAAGAGGCGGTGCGAATTTTCACAGAAATGTACAGAATAGAATAATCGAGACTCTGTACGAATTGAATTAAAGAAAAGTTTTAAAAGTAATTTTTACTCTAGCCTATCGAAGTGTGACTCCGATAAAAAATGTCAGTCTTCGACAAGCTCAGACTGACAAATTTTGATTTTATTAATGTTTACGGATTTTGTGTTGGCGGATTATTCTGCTGTGGTAAAGATGGTGTTTGCGGCACATTCTGTCTACCGGATTGTATAATACTATCAATCTGATCCGAAGAAGATTGACCCGGCAAAAAGAAAAGATTAATAATAATTGCCAAAGCTGCAAGAGTTCCTGCAAGCCACCATGTTGCTCTGCTTAGGAAATCGGCAGTTCTTCTTGTACCGAAAACAGTTCCCATACCTGCACCGCCAAAAGTTCCGGCAAGTCCGCCGCCTTTGCTTGACTGCATAAGAACAATGATGATTAACAAAGCCGATATTACTGCACAAATTGAAACTAAAACTATATACATCCTTTTTCTCCTTATTTCATTGTAGCGGGGGAGGGATTCGAACCCCCGACACGTGGATTATGATTCCACTGCTCTAACCTACTGAGCTACCCCGCCCAGAAATTTCAGGCGGGAAATATACCCAGTTTTGAAGTTATTTACAAAAAAATTATTGTTTTTAATTTCATAAATCATTACAAATTAGCCTAAATAAATTCAATTACTTTTTCTTGAGCTTGCTAAAGTGGATCAGTCTTTGGCTTGAAAATTAAAAATGATACGAAAAATTCCGGGTCCAAAACCTGGTAATTACTGAATTAAATTGATTTGCGCTTAAGTCTCCCTTTTCAATTCCTTCCACAAATACTCAACAAGCTCCTGCAAACCGTATCCTGTAACAGATGAAAAAATAAACAAAGGCGAATCTGCATTTTTAATTTTTTTCTTCTTAATCTTTTTTAAATCATCTTTTTGAACAAGATCTGCTTTAGATAAAGATACAATTTTTGTTTTTGCTGCAAGCTTTTTGCTGTGGCTCTTAAGTTCATTAAGTAGGACGTTGTATTCTCCCTGGTAATTTTCAGAGGTAATATCAATAAGAAATAAAAGTATTCTTGTTCTTTCAATATGCCGTAAAAATTTTAAGCCGAGTCCTTTACCTTCATGTGCACCTTCAATTATTCCCGGAATGTCTGCAACAGTAAAGCTGTCAAAATCTTTATAGCGTACAATACCGAGATTCGGTTCAAGAGTGGTGAAAGGATAATCAGCAATCTTTGGTTTTGCCGCAGATATTTTGGAGATGAAAGTTGATTTGCCTGCATTAGGAAATCCTACCAAACCAATATCGGCAATAAGTTTTAGCTCGAGAACTAATTTTTTATATTCACCCGGCTTTCCATCTTCAGCAAAGCGGGGAGTTTGTTTTGTTGGTGTAGCAAAATTGCTGTTGCCTTTTCCTCCTTTACCGCCTTTAGCGGCAATTAATTCTTTTCCATCTTCATTAAGATCAATAATTATCTTTCCTGTTTCAGCATCTTTAACGATACATCCAATAGGAACTTTTATAAAAATGTCTTTTCCATCCTTTCCATCTTTTAACGATGAACCACCGGGATCTCCTTTTTCGGCTTTATAATTTTTCCTGTACCTGAAATCTAAAAGAGTTGAGAGATTGTGATAAGCTTTTATAATTACGCTTCCGCCATTACCCCCATTTCCTCCGGCAGGCCCGCCTTTCGGCACATATTTTTCTCTCCTGAAAGCCACAGCACCGTTTCCCCCATTACCTGCCTGAACTTCAATCTCAGCATAATCAATGAACATTAATTTTCCTGGTGGAAATAATTGGATACAGCATTTGTAAGTGCAACGGCTTCTCTTGTGTAAGGATTTATTCTGTAAGTAAAAAAAACAGATTTAAGAATTTCAGAAGCCTGTTCATAATTACTGCACTCGGAAATCTTTTCCATTGTGTTTGCAAAATCATCACCATCTTCATTAAAAATTATGCTCACTATTTTTTCAATTTCTTTTTTACTTAAAAAACTAAGGAGATCTTTCTCAACTTTGTTTCCTTTTACAGGAGGAATTTCCTTTTCAATAATTTCTTCTATTTCATTTCCCTTTTCTTCGATTTCATTATCAATAATTTCTTCTTCAAAAATTGTCTCATTTGTTACGCTGTCTTCATCTTCATCAATATTCAAAATTCTTTCGGAGTTATTACTATTTTCAATCTTCTCATTCTTTACATTTACACGTTCAATTTCTTCATCAATAGTTTCTTTAATAACATTTTCAATTTTATCTTCTTTGACTTTTCTTATTTCCTCTTCAAATTCAAAATCAGATAAAACTACTGGTTTTAGTTCAGTTTTAGTCTGAGGTGTTTCACTTTCTATTTCAATTTCGGTCTCTTCTGCTTTTTGTTCAGTTATATACGGAAGCACTTCACTCTTAGAAAGAATTACCTTTAATTCATCAATCTCTGTTTTCCTTTTACCTTCGTTAGTATATTTTTGAATCCTGACAACCTCCTCACTAAGATTTTTATCTTTCATAAATGCTTCTGCGAGGGAAGAATGAATTGAAGATTTGCTTACGCCTCCATCATTATAAAAATCAGCTATTGAGTTTAAAGCATCAGAAATAATTTCTTCCTTCCTTGCAGCTAGAAGTTCACCATCAATCTTCTCGAGGATTGATGAGAATTCTGTCCTGCTCAGGTTAACAATTTTCTTCTTTGTAAAAAATGAGTTTAGAATATCTCTCAAATATCCATAGTAGTAGATATAGTTGAGATAAACTTTAATCTCTCCGACTACTTTCGATTCGCTATTTTTATAGATTAAATTAACCAGAGTTGATTTTGGCTGTACACAAAAATTGGCATTAAAAACAATACCATTTTCAATGT
>CAZECH010000194.1:0-937 GCA_964510675.1 uncultured Ignavibacteriaceae bacterium | reverse complement strand
AGCTTTCACTTCACTGTATGTAAGTTTCTTCGTCTTTTTCATCTCATCTGCAATAAGGCTAAAATAATCAGATATCTTCCCACCGGAATAATCAAAGGATGAATTTTCAAGAAGTATCATTCTATCCTTGTAAATAAGATACTCAAGCCTTCCCGAAATATACTTAATTAGGGCCGGGTGCAGATTAACTTCAAAAAGCTTATTAATCGTAAAAGATGGACCTAACGTTTTAATCTTATTTAGGTTAAAATCGGTTATAAACTGGATTTCTTTTTCAAACATTATTATTTAAAAAATTATTGTTTCTCAGGCCAAAATAAAAAAATCCCGGCTAAAAGAATATGTTGAATTAACAGACTGCTTCGAGTAGTAGATATTCGACAACATAATAGCAATTTGTTCGATTGCCGATCTGTTTGTTTTGTCTTAGCTTGGTTTTGTGATTATGGTCAAGAAGAGATGAAGAATTGATGGATAAATACTGGAGTCACGATGGTCAATCTGCTGATAAATTGTGAAGATCATTGTTAAAGATAAACCTGAAACTTCTGACCTAAAGGTTTTATGATGTTTAATTGGTTAAGAAAAGTATGAACAGAGCAAGTGCTAAATATGGATATGATTAGTATGGAAACATCGTAAAGCCTTTTCAATTTTTAACGGACTCTGCAGTTAACTTTGATGTTTGTACTCCTCTCAATGCCGACTCGAACAACAAAGGCGCCGAATATACATAAGCTTGCAGAGTCTCTTTTTCTTTTGATATGATTGTGATAACCTTTTAAAAGGCTCTGCATAAAAACTTTGTTGTTTATACTTCGCTAACAACCAATTAGATAACAAGGTGATTAATAATTAAACCCTACTTTAGCTTGCAGAGTCTTTTTATTTATTCAATTCTAACTTCAACAAGTACAGGCATATGATCTGAAGGATA
>CAZECH010000193.1:0-6146 GCA_964510675.1 uncultured Ignavibacteriaceae bacterium | reverse complement strand
TTATGTTAGTAAACATTTCAACAGCTTCACCTCCGTATAAAGTATCACAGGAGAAAGCCACATCAGAATTGAAGAAAAGAATGAGTGTGCGCCCGGCTATTGGAAGATTAATTGATGCAGCATCTGCACATTCTGGAATTGATTCCAGATTTATTGTAATTCCTGATGGTGAAGAGAATGTTGAAAATAAGTTTTATTCGCGAGACGGAAATTATATTACTCCTGATACAAAAATGAGAATGAATGAATATGAAAAATGGTCTAAGCAATTATCTAAAGAAGCTGTGGATAAATTATTTTTGGAGAATAATTTTAATTCCGCAAAAATTGAAAGATTAATTACTATTTCCTGCACAGGATTTTTTGCACCCGGTTTAGATTATTATCTCATTGAAAAATTTAAAATCCCTCAAACGGTTAAAAGAACAAACATAGGTTTCATGGGCTGTGCTGCTTCAGTAACAGGTTTCAATTCTGTCTTTGAAGCTTTAACAGCAGCAAAAGATAAAGAACTGAATACTCTGCTTATTTCAGTTGAACTTTGCAGTCTTCACTTAAAAACCGAGCCAACGCGTGATAATATTTTAGCAAATATGATTTTTGCCGATGGTTGTGCTGCAGCTTTATTTTCAAATTCTAAAAACTTTACTAATAAAAACAGATTTAAATTAATTGGAGTAGAAACTTTTCTCTTCAATAACTCTGCAGAATATATGGGATGGAAGATTGGTAACTTTGGATTTGAAATGATTCTTTCATCTGAATTACCAAAGATTATCCTTGAATCTGCCTGTCCACAATTGTTGAAAATCCTTTCTTTAAAAAATATTAGTAAGAACAATATTAAATACTGGGCGCTTCATCCTGGGGGAAGAGCAATTCTTGATTCGCTTCAGAATGGCCTGCAATTAACTGATGAGCAAATGATTCCTTCGAGAAATGTTTTAAAGAATTTTGGAAATATGTCATCAGCATCTATTCTTTTTGTCATGAAAGAGATTTTAAAAACTTCAGATTTACAAAAAGATGAATACTGCTGTGCTGTTGCTTTTGGTCCCGGTTTAACTATGGAAGTTGCACTGCTGCAGGTTGTGTAATGTTTTTTAAAAGAAGTTACCAGAAGGAGTTAATGGATGATTTCACTATTAACGATGAAAGGATTGATTCTGCTCTTAAAGAACTAAAAATTATTAATAGATATCTTGGAGGAAATTCAGTAACAAAAAAAGGTTTAAAAAAAATCCTCATAAAAATTCCTTCAATAAATTTAACTAAAGTTCTTGATGTCGGCGGAGGGGCTTCCGATATTCTTTTATCATTAAAAGAAAAAAATCTTAAAATCTTCTCTGCGGATTTAAATAAAAGAATTACAAAGTATGTAAAACATAACTCGCCCGAAGTTGAAATTGTTTGTGCAAATATTCTTGAGCTTCCATTTAAGCAAAAGCAGTTTGATGTCATTCATTTATCTTTATTTCTCCATCATTTTAATGAAAAAGAAATTAAAGAAATTTTAACTCATCTTTCAGATGTTGCAAAATTTGGAATGATAATTAACGATCTGCAACGATCAATCTTTGCTTTTTTAGGGATTAAAATTTTAACTACTTTCTTTTCAAAAAATGAATTTGTGAGGAATGATGGTCCTCTTTCGGTTAAAAAAGGTTTTAAGAAAACCGAGTTAGTAAATATTTTAGATCAGTTAAAATTTTATTATGAAATAAAGTACAAATGGGCATTCAGATGGCTGGTGATAATTTATTTGTAACATTTTAATATTTCTGTTGAAATAAGAATTAAAAAAATAAAAATGATTCCCTCTTTCGAGAGATTACAGTAAAAAATTGAATTATAGTTTTGAAATAGGAATTATTGGTGGAGGTCCTGCCGGCTCAACAGCTGCGGCATATTTGGCAGACTGTGGTTTTGATGTTTGTCTGGTTGAAAAGAAATCATTTCCCCGTGAGACACTTTGCGGTGAATTTTTATCTTCGGAAGTAATTCATTTCCTGAAAGAGTTAAATTTATTTGAAGAATTTATTTCACTCCAGCCAAATCAAATAAATTCATTCCGGTTCTTTAATGACTCAGGAAAAAGTGTGAGCACTAAATTTGACTTTACTGCTTATGGGTTAAGCCGCTCCTTGTTTGATAATCTTTTACTTTGTAATACGAAAAGAAAAGGTGTTTCAGTTTTTCAACCGGCGGAAGTTAAAGAAATCATCAAGCAGGGAGAATCTTATCTGTTGATTATGAAGAATGATAGACAGAGTAATGCAAATATTAATGTAAGATATTTAATTGCAGCTTACGGAAAACAGAATCCTCTGGATAATTCTTTAAACAGAAATTTTGTTAGTCATAAATCAAAGCTTAATGGGGTTAAATTTCACTTATCTAAGAATAAATTAAGTGATTTTAATGAAAATGAAATTCAGATTTATGCTGCGGATAATATTTACTGTGGAGTAAATGCTGTAGATAACCATAAAGTAACATTCTGTTTCCTTGAGGACAGAAATGAAGAACAGCCCCCACCAAGAATGCAATTAATTAAACTCCGGAGAAAAAATTGTTCATTCAAAAATTTATTTAAAAATAATGATGAAAATCCTTTTGCAGAGATTCCTGTTTATGGAACAGGGAATATTTTTTTTGGAAAAAGAAATCTGATGGAAGATGGTATTTTTATGATTGGTGATGCTGCCGGAGTTATTGCTCCTTTAGCCGGAGATGGAATCGGGATTGCAATGGAATCAGGAAAATTAATTGCTGATCTGCTATATAAAAAAATATGTGAAAATCTTTCAAAGGAAGAATTAAAATCTTTATATACAAAAGAATGGAATAAGCTATTTTCCAAAAGAATGTTAACTGCTAAAATTATACAAGGATTTATTCTCAAAAGGTTTAGTAGAAATTCAGGTTCGTTATTTATGAAAAATTTCAAATCATTATTACCGTATCTTATTAATGCAACAAGAAATAATTTCGGTAGGAAATTATAGTATAAAATTACTCATCAACTTAGTTATATTTGTATATGCAATTTAAATTAAAAAATATATCAAGATTCGTAGTTGTTGGTGATAGAGTTTTATTGCGTCCTGAAGAGGAATCAAATAAAACATCAACCGGGCTTTTCCTTCCGCCGGGAGTTTCCGAAAAAGAAAAGATACAAAGCGGGTATGTGATTAAAACCGGTCCTGGTTATCCAACTGCTGCAAATATAGAAGATGAACCATGGAAAGAATCTAAAGAACCGGTAAAGTATATACCTCTGCAGGCAAAGGAAGGAGATCTCGCAATCTTTCTTCGTAAAGAAGCTTTTGAAATTGAATTTGAGAAAGAGAAATTATTAATCGTTCCGCAGTCAGCAATTCTTCTTTTAATAAGAAATGATCTTGGACTGTCTGATGAATAATCTTTCTTTAAAAGGGGAGAATTTTATTTATTATAACTTTTAATCTTGAATATTTCCCGATGTAAACCGGATCTTCTTCCAAGTCCTCATCGAAAGAGGAATTGCTTACTTTAGATGATTCATCATAAACAGCAACGATGTGCTTTTCCAGGGTTTCCTTGGTATCTTTTTGTGAAACCGGGAGTCTCAAATCGCAGCATTCATCGTAAAGCTCTTCCCAGGTTAAAGGGGTTGTATTTTTCGTTTCCATCATCTACTCTCATTTTTTTATTTACTAACAATGAAATTTAAACCCAGTTCAACAGGATAACACTGAGAATCAGAATGATAAGCAGAGGAAGAGAAAATTTTCTCAGTAAAAAAACAACAAGTATTTTCTGTTCATCTTTATTAAATGAACCTACCCAGTCACCTTTATCTATCGACCATTGGGAACCGTTTTTATCAAAGTATTTCATTGGCAACATAATTCCAGGCAAATTTTCTTTATTGCGATTCTTATGCTCACAGTTTTTAGTCAAATTTTATTCCTTTAAAAATTTTATTTTCAATGGGAATATTTCCAGTGATTCATTATATCGGTAAAAACTTCTACACAGGTTATATTCTTTTTACGTCTAATCTCAAACTGATAATGCAAAAGAACGGATATGACACATTGATTATCAAGTTTCACTCATTTTTTTTATTTTTAAATAAGGAATCAAAACTCAAATCAAATAACAGGTAATCAGTATGGCAGCCAATATTGATATGATTAAAAAGGTTTATTCTGAATACAAGAATAAATTAGCAGAGGTAAGGAGGATTGTTAATCATCCTTTAACCTTCAGCGAAAAAGTTTTATATGTGCATCTCTGGAATACGCTCCAAAAAGAATATATAAGAGGTAAGGATTATGTTGAATTAACGCCTGACAGAGTCGCTATGCAGGATGCAACTGCTCAAATGGCTCTTCTACAGTTTATGTCTGCCGGCAGAAAAACAACTGCTGTTCCAACTACGGTTCATTGCGACCATTTAATACAAGCTCAAATAGGAGCTAAAGATGATCTTTTAAGAGCAACAGAGGAAAACAAGGAAGTCTTTGATTTCCTGGAAAGCATCTCAAAAAAGTATGGAATAGGGTTCTGGAAACCTGGTGCCGGAATTATTCACCAGGTTGTGCTTGAGAATTATGCATTCCCTGGTGGGATGATGATTGGAACAGACTCACATACTCCGAATGCCGGTGGATTGGGTATGATTGCAATTGGTGTTGGCGGTGCAGATGCTGTTGATGTTATGGCTGGAATGCCATGGGAATTAAAATGGCCCAAGATTACTGGAGTTAAATTAAGAGGTAAGATGAATGGCTGGACTTCTGCAAAAGATGTAATTCTTAAACTTGCCGGAATCTTAACTGTGAATGGTGGAACAGGAGCTATAGTTGAATATTTCGGTGAAGGCGCTTCATCAATTTCATGTACAGGTAAAGGTACTATTTGTAATATGGGTGCAGAGATTGGAGCAACAACCTCTGTATTTCCATTTGATGAAAAAATGGCCGCATACTTGCGAATTACAGATCGTGCGGATGTAGCAGCTCTTGCAGAAAGCCTTATGGATGAACTTTCTGCTGATCCTGAAGTTCAAAAGAATCCTGCAAAATACTATGACCAGGTAATAGAGATTAATTTATCAGAACTTGAACCCCATCTTAACGGACCTTTTACTCCTGATAAAGCATGGCCTATCTCTAAAATGAAAGAGGCAGTGAAAGAACATAATTATCCGGACAACATTAAAGTTGCTCTGATAGGAAGTTGTACAAATTCCAGTTATGAAGATATTGACAGATCAGCAAGTATTGCCAGGCAGGCATTAAAAAAAGGTCTTAAAGCTAAATCTCAGTTTACAATTACTCCGGGGTCTGAGCAAGTTAGAGCAACAATTGAGCGTGACGGGCTCTTGACAACTCTTCAGGAATTTGGCGGATTAATTCTGGCAAATGCGTGTGGACCTTGTATTGGTATGTGGAAGAGAATGGATATAAAGACAGGTGAAAGAAATACAATTGTCACATCATTTAACAGGAACTTTGCAAAAAGGAATGATGGTAATGCTGAGACACTTGCGTTTGTTGCCAGTCCTGAAATAACAACTGCACTTGCAATAGCCGGTAGTTTGTCATTCAATCCTTTAACAGATGAGTTACAAAATGTAAAGGGTGAAAAGGTTAAGCTTGATCCTCCGACAGGAGAAGAATTGCCGCCAAAAGGATTTGATAAAGGTGTCGCTGGTTTTATTTCTCCAGCAAAAAATGGAGCTGATATAGAAATTATTGTTAAACCTGATAGCGATCGGCTTCAGCTTTTAAAACCATTTGAACCGTGGAATGGTAAAGATTTTGAAGATCTACCTGTTTTATTAAAAGCCCAAGGCAAATGTACAACTGATCATATTTCAATGGCTGGACCCTGGTTAAAATACCGGGGGCATCTTGATAATATTTCCAACAATATGTTTATAGGTGCAGCCAATGCTTTTACAGGTGAGACAGGGAAAACAAAAAATATTTTTACAGGAGAATATAAATCTGTTACCGAAGTTGCACGTGCGTATAAGAAATATGGACATGGCTGGATTGTTGTCGGTGATGAAAATTATGGCGAAGGTTCAAGCCGGGAACACGCAGCAATGGAACCAAGATTTCTCGGTGGAAACGCAATTATTAAAAAAA
>CAZECH010000192.1:2569-6185 GCA_964510675.1 uncultured Ignavibacteriaceae bacterium | reverse complement strand
TATGTTACAATCATTCAATCATATTACTAAAGTAAACGGTGAGTTGAGCCTTCCCGGAGATAAATCAATTTCTCATCGTGCTGTTTTCTTTTCTTCTATGGCTGGTGGGAAATCTGTAATTAAGAATCTTTCTGATGGTCAGGATGTTGCTTCTACAATTTCCTGTTTTAAAGAACTTGGTGCAGATATTAAAAAGGAAACTGCACATACAATTGTAATTGGAAAAGGATTTAAACAATTCAATATATCTCAGATGCCTCTTGATTGCGGTAACTCAGGTACAACTGCCCGACTTATTACCGGACTTCTTGCTGCACAAAATTTTGAATCAACTTTAGTTGGAGATGAATCTCTTTCTAAAAGACCAATGGATAGAGTTACAATTCCACTTCAGCAAATGGGAGCTAAATTTGAATCTGAGAACAACAAGCTTCCTTTAAAAATTAGTCCTGCAAAAAATCTTCAACCAGTTAATTATGAACTTCCGGTTCCGAGTGCACAAATCAAAAGTTCAATAATTCTTGCTGGACTCCATTGTGATGGTGTAACTTCAATTGTAGAAAATCTTCCATCGAGAAATCATACAGAAAAAATGCTTGGGCTTGAAGTAAGAAATAACAAATTAGGAAATGTTGTGCTTGTTTCAAAACAAAATTATCCTGTTCCGACTGAATACTTTGTCCCGTCTGATGTATCTTCTGCAGCATTTTTTGTAGTATTAACTTTGTTAACTGAGAAATCCCAATTAAGAATAAAATCTGTTACTCTTAATGAAACAAGAACCGGCTATCTCAAAGTTCTTGAAGAGATGGGAGCGAATATTAATTATGAGAATATCTCTTCAAGCAATGGAGAATTATACGGCGACCTGGTGATTGAGAACAGCCAATTACAAAATGTTGAAATACCGGCATCAATTGTTCCAAATATCATAGACGAAATACCAATTCTTTCTGTTGCTGGTTTATTTGCTTCCGGAAATTTTACTATTAAAGATGCAGGCGAACTAAGAAAAAAGGAAAGCGATCGTATTTCATCACTTTGCCATAATTTCATACTTTTAGGATTGGAAGTTGATGAATTTGAAGATGGGTTTTCATTATCCGGACAAATAAAAAATATAAATGTTGTGTTTGAAAGTTTTGATGACCACAGGATTGCAATGGCTTTCGGCATTTTATCATTGCTTCTTAAAGATGGTGGAAAAGTTAATAATTTTGATTGCGTGGCAATTTCAAATCCGAACTTCATTGAACAGATAAAAAAGATTACATCTTGATCGAAACAGGTGTAAATTTATAATTTGATTACCTGGTGCTCAAAATTATTTATCTTAAGTTCGTTAAATAATTTATCTGTAAAGCTTCCGCCATATTTATTATAGAAATAAACAAAATTAAGTTCACGTTCCTGTAAGTTATTATTTGGGAAGAGTGAATTTGTAAGTTTATCAATTTGTCTCAGGGTTATTTCATGCTTCTTTTTCTGTGCCTCAGCAGCTTTTCCTTTTAACTCTTCGAGATAGCTTAAAACTTTTTGCCTGTATTTGCCCGTTGCATCAGCAATTGTCTTATCAAACTCAAAAAGTTTTTCTTTAAGGCGATCAAATACAAGATCAACCTGGTTATTTGATTCTGCAAAAATATCTTCAACAGAATACTTTGCTATTGAACTTACAATCTTATTTTTAAGCTCATCAGAATTAGTAAATATATCTTCAAAATTGAGATTAAATTTCTCAAGAACGTTTTCAAGATTCTTTTCAAAAATTGTAGCAGATGATCTTGGATAAATGATTGGCTGAATTAAATTATAAAAATCATATAAAGGTGTTAACTGAGCAAAATATGAAATTTCACCAGGGCCACCAATATAAAAAGCAGTCGGTAGAAGATAATCCTGGCATATTGGCCTGAGCAAAACATTGGGTGAAAAGTATTCAGGTTTGGTGTCAATCTCATCAATAATTTCTTCGTGAGTAAATTTTTTTCTTTTTCTTCTTAAACGAAATTCATTTTCAACAGGTTCAATAAGAAAACGACCTTCTTCAGTGCTGTAAAAAAGATTTACCGGCCTTACTTTTACCTGTGCATGATATAATTCTTCAAGTGTAGCACTAACCTCAACAAGCCTTTCAGTATGCTGCCTGAAGTTAGTAATTTCCTTTTTAAAAACAGGTTTAAGAAGATTTTTAATAATTATATCCTGGGGATCAAAAATTATCAACCCATACTTATCGAAAAACCAGAATATTAATTCTTTAAATGATTGTTTAAATGATTTCCCACCCGAGTAAATTTCCTTTAGCTTACTAAGAATCTCCGGTTTGAATTCAGTATCACGAAGATTCTTGTCAAGATTTTCAAAGAAGGAAGCAATAGTATCTTTTATTTTTAAATATCCAACGCTTATTCTCGTTTCATCTTCAGGAACTTCATCTTCGTAAGAAATTTTAGTCAACTCATTAGCTTCATTAATAATCCCGATTGATCTTACTTCTTCAAAATCATGATCCTCTGCTTCAAGCCAGAATACCGGAACAAAATTGTATGCGTCGTATCTTTCTTTTAAATGATCTGCAAGTTTAATGGCAGTTATTATTTTATAAAACGTATAAAGAGGGCCTCCAAGAATTCCAAGCTGCTGTCCCGTAACAACAGCCAGAGTATTTTTATCTTTTAATAAATCTATATTATTTTTTGTCTGAGATGAAAGTGAGAATCCTTCATACTGGGAATTAATAATCTTACTAAGGTCGCTTCTGAATTCTCTGCTGGTTTCAGAAATGGATTTAAATAATTTTAAATATTCTTCTTTGTTTTTGTAATCATGTTTATAAAATCTTTTTACATTTTCAAATTCATAAAGATAATCCAGGAAAAGATTGTATTGCCCGGGAATATCCCCGAAGTTAATCTGCATTTATTCTCCGATAGTTTTCAATTTTTATTGCTGTTAAAGTAAAAAAAACTGTTATGCTTAACAAATTGTTTAATGCTTCGATAATAACTTAATGACAAGCTTTCATAGTTTTTTATAATTCTTTATCTTCATCAATAAAATAAAACAAGTTAAGTTTGGAATTAAACCCTTTAAAATACTTTACTCCATCACGTGCTTTTAATATAGTTAAGATAGTAAGCTCGTTTGCATTATCCAAATTATTACGCAAGCCAATAGTATGGGGAATGCCGATCAGTTATTCGGTAGAACCGACAAACCATTGTAATCTAAAATGCCCTGAATGCCCTTCAGGTTTAGGAACTTTAACTCGTCCTTTAGGTTTGCTTTCTGTTGATGATTTTAAAATCATAATTGATCAGATAAAGAATACGGGATTTTATGTACAACTTTACTTCCAGGGAGAACCTTATATAAATAAAAATCTTCCTGAGATGATAAAGTATGCTCAGAACAAAAATATTTATATTTCAATAAGCACTAACGGACATTTTGTAAATGAAAAAACTGTTAACAATATTGTTGAAAATGCTCCTGATAAATTAATCTTTTCTATGGATGGACTTGATGAAAAGAGTTATCAGAATTACAGGGTAGGAGGTTCATTTAAAAAAGCTGATGAAGGTTTAAGAATGGTAGTTAAAAAAAGAAATGA
>CAZECH010000192.1:0-2469 GCA_964510675.1 uncultured Ignavibacteriaceae bacterium | reverse complement strand
GTTCATTTAAAAAAGCTGATGAAGGTTTAAGAATGGTAGTTAAAAAAAGAAATGAACTTGGAAAGAAAAAACCTTTTGTAGAATTTCAATTTATTGTTATGAAACAGAATGAACATTTGCTCGATGATGTAATTAAATATGGTAAAGATACTGGAGTTGATAAAGTAGTTTTTAAGACTATGCAGGTTTCATCATATGAAAATGCTTTACATTTTTTACCTGCGAATCAAAAGTACAGCAGGTACAAAATAAACAACGGAACTGTTAAGATTAAAAATGAATTAAAGGATCACTGTTTTGCTTTGTGGAGAACTTCTGTAATAACATGGGATGGAACTGTGGTACCATGCTGTTTTGATAAAGATGCAAATTTCGCTTTAGGTGAGCTAAAAGAGAATTCAATGGAAAATATCTGGTTATCAGAACCTTACCAAAATTTCAGGCAGGGTGTATTGAATAACCGGAAAGGTTTGAGTATGTGTGCAAATTGTACTGAAGGATTAAAAATTAATATTCTTGAAATTGAACAATAAAATGGAATTAGCAGAAGTTAAAAATTATCTTGTTAAATCTTTTCTTCTTTATAAGAAGAAAATAATTCTCTGTTTAAAAATTGCAGTGGCTTGCGGACTTGTAATATTTGTCATCTCCACTGTAAACTTATCTGATGTTATTACTGCATTAGAGAATGCTAATTATTTTTTAATTATTGTTGCTTTAGTTATGCTTGTACCAAATGTTTTACTTCAATACTGGAAATGGAATTTAACATGTAAATCAGTTTTGAATTGTGATGATAGAAAAAAAGTTTTTAATTCATTGCTCCAGGGAATTGCAGCAGGTGCTTTTACTCCATTAAGATTAGGTGAATACTTCGGCAGGGCATTCCTTTTCAGTAATAAAACTTTACTCCAGGTTACTATTGCGACATTGATTGATAAATTTTTTCCTCTTTCAATTGTTGCTTTTATGGGTTCTTTATCAAGCATTTTATTTATTCACTTTTATTATAATGTCACTCTTTATATTACGATAGCATTATTCATAGTAGTGTTCAGCATATTTTATATTTTAATACAATTGTTAATCAGCCCTGAATTCTGGAATAATTTTCTTTTTAATAAGATAAGAAAATCTAAAAGCCTATATAATATTTTTAGAAAAATGAGTTTTCTAAAAAATCTTGACAGAAATTATTCACTTAAAATGTATCTTATCTCATTCCTGTTTTATGTTTGCTTTGTAATGCAATATGTGATTTTAGTTTTTGCTTTTACAAACCAGATTCATTTTACAGATTATTTCTGGGCAGCGACGCTTGTTATGTTTGTAAAAACTTTTTTCCCATCAATATCTTTAAGTGAGCTCGGAATCAGGGAAGGGGCTTCAGTATTTTTTCTTGGACAAATGGGAGTTGATGCTGCATCTGCATTTAATGCCGCTTTCTTCCTTTTCTTAATAAACATTTTAATTCCTGCTTTAACCGGTTCTTTATTATTGTTTAAGAAAAATAATGCCTGAACTTATACTTATTATTTTCTTATCCTGCCTTCTTCTTTTCTACATTTATTTTATAACTGGTATTTATATAGGCTTAGGTAAAATTCCAACCAAAATTGAACTGAGAGTTTTAAATGAATTTATTTCTGTAATTATTCCTTTAAGAAATGAATCGGAAAATATACTTAAAAATCTTATGAGTATTGAAAACCAATCTTACCCGAAAGATAAATTTGAAGTAATCTATATAAATGATTCTTCATCAGACGATTCTCTAAATAAAATTTGTGAAGCACAAAAATCTTCCAACATAAAAATCCTTTCTTTACCAAATGATTTTCTTCCCAATGCTCATAAAAAAAGAGCCATAAGATTTGGAATAGAAAACTGCAATGGAGAAATAATTGTAACAACCGATGCAGATTGTATTCACAAACCTGATTGGCTAATAACTTTGATAAGCTATTATGATAATGAAACAGGATTTATTTCTGGTCCGGTTGAGTTTAAAAAAGGGAAAAGCTTTTTTGACAAAATCCAAAGAATTGAATTTGCCGGTTTAATTCTTTCCGGTGCCGGTTTAATCGGAATTAACAAGCCAACTATTTGCAATGCTGCAAATGCATCTTACAGAAAAGAAGCTTATCAGTCTGTTAATGGTTTTACTGACAACTTAAATCTTTCATCAGGTGATGATGAAATTCTTATGCAGAAAATCAAAAGGGCAGGGAAATATAAAATTAAATTCTGTATGAACCGGAATGCACTTGTTACTTCTCATGCCAATGAGACTCTATCACAATTCTATCAGCAAAGAAAACGTTGGGCAAGCAAAGGATTATTCTATATAAACAAGCTTCTTATCCTTAAACTTGTAATAATTTTTCTTTTTTACTTTTGCTTATTAATTCAGCTTTTACTTGGGATATTTATATTTTCGTTTTTCATTATAACATTTATTATTTCATT
>CAZECH010000191.1:0-6193 GCA_964510675.1 uncultured Ignavibacteriaceae bacterium | reverse complement strand
ATTGACAAACGTAAAACACTTCCTTATCATTACATACAAAATTTTCCAAGCATTACTTAATAAATAATATCAAAGGGTTCTCTATGAAAAAACTTTTCAAGGTTCTCGGTATTCTTGTAGGTATTGTTGTTTTGCTTTTAATAGCTGGATATATTTACCTAAACACAGCTTTCCCTAAAGTGGATCCCCCAAAAAATGTTAAAGTCGAAGCTACACCTGAAAGAATTGCAAGAGGTGATTACCTGGCAAATCACGTTGCTGTTTGCATTGATTGTCATTCTGAAAGAGATTGGACAAAATTTGCAGGACCAATAAAACCGGGAACAGCCGGAAGCGGCGGAGAAGTATTTGATGAAAAAATTGGTTTCCCCGGAAAAGTAACAACAAAAAATCTTACACCTGCAAATCTCGGTTCATGGTCTGATGGTGAAATATTAAGAGCTATAACCTGCGGAGTTAATAAAGACAACAAAGCTTTATTCCCAATGATGCCTTACCCGAACTATAATAATTTAACCGAGGAAGATGTTTACTCAATTGTAGCATATATAAAGACTCTTGAACCACAGGAAAAACAAATTCCAGATACTGAACTTAACTTTCCCCTGAACCTGATTGTTAAAACAATGCCGATACAAACTTATACTCCGGCAAAAGAAATTGATAAATCCAATACAATAGAATATGGAAAATACCTGGTTAAGATTGCTTCCTGTTCCGAATGTCATACACCATCTGATAAAGGTGATCCTTTACCGGGAATGTACCTTGCAGGTGGCTCTGAATTTGAATTTCCTGCGGGTGTTGTTCGTTCATTAAATATTACTCCTGATACCGAGACAGGAATTGGAAATTGGACCAAGGATGATTTTCTTAAAAGATTTAAATTTTATGATAATGAAGAAGCCCACAACGTCCCTATTAACATGGAAACAGAATTTAACACTCCGATGCCCTGGTTAATGTATTCCGGAATGACTGATGAGGACTTAGGCGCAATTTATGATTACCTGAGAACTGTAACTCCGGTAAAACATAAAGTTGAGAGATTCACAACTCATACCAAAACAGCAAGTAATTAGGTTTGTAATATGTAGATGCCTCGTAGTTAATTTTTTTTGTCATTCCCGTGAAAACGGGAAGCCAAATATGAAAATAAAATAGATTCCCACTTTCGAGGGAATGACATTTAAAGAATTAACTTTTCGAGATTCATTAAATAACTAAAAATTTTCAAATTCATTTGCAACAGCAAAAAAAAATAATTCTTCAGTTAAGAAACCTATCAAAAAAAACAGCCATTTAAATAAAGAAAATTTTAATGTTGAAAAACTCTGGGAAAGTGAAGAGAGTTTACGAGTACTGATGAACTCCAATCCTGAAGCGGTTTTTATTCTTGATACAGAAGGAAATTTTATTGCTGCGAATGAAAAAACAGCCCAGAGATTTGGGAAGCCTGTTATAGAACTTATCGGAACAAATGTCTTCTCTTATCTTACTGCTGAACTTGCAAAGAAAAGGAAAGAAAAGGTTGATGAAGTAATCCGCACTTGTAAACCTGTTCGGTTCGATGATTCACGAAATAACCGTTACTATGATAATTATCTTCATCCTATTTTTGATTCCGAAGGAAGGGTTATAAGAATTTCTGTTTGGGTAATTGAGTTTACTGAAAGGAAACTTGCTGTTGATGCACTTAAAGCGAGTGAGGAAAAATTCCGTGAACTTGCAGAAAATATTCAAGATATTTTCTGGGTAAGGAAAGAAAATGAAATTATTTATGTAAGTCCTGCTTATGAAAAAATTTGCGGTAAAAGCTGCGAAAGTCTTTATGAAGATCCTGATTCATTTTTAAAAGCTATACATCCGGATGACATTGGGCATATCATTAATAGTCTGAGTTCGGATCAGTATAAGAAGGATGGCTTGTTTAATGAAGAGTTCAGAATTATTCGTCCTGATGGAAAAATAAAGTGGATTTGGTCAAAAACTTTTCCTGTTATAAAGGATGGAGAAATAATCAGAACTGTAGGTATGGCAGAAGATATTTCTTTGAGAAAAGAATATGAAGAAAAAATTCAGAATGCTCTTATTAAAGAAAAAGAGCTGAATGATCTGAAATCAAGATTTGTTTCAATGGTTTCTCATGAATTTAGAACTCCTCTTGGACTTATACTCTCATCAACTGAGCTTTTGCAGAATTATGGATTCAAATGGGATGATAATAAACGGGATGAACACTTTGATAAAATTAAAAAAGCTGTAGATAACCTGACGGGTTTGATGAAAGATATTTTAACTCTAAGTGAAGACGAATATACAAACATAAAAATTAATCCGTCTGAAATCGATATTGTATCTTTCATAAAAGAACTTATCGAAGAAATAAAAAGTATATCAATTGTGCATCCTTCAATTCACTTTGAGCATCCTGATTCATTTAGAGTGCTTGCTGATAAAAAATTATTTCGTCAAATATTTATGAACCTGATTTCGAATGCTGTTAAATTCACTCCTGCAACAAACAATATAATTATAAAATTAACTTTAAATAAAAATGAATTTGTAACCGAAATTAAGGATGAAGGAATGGGAATACCCCCGGAAGATCTTACAAATATTTTCGAACCTTTTATCAGAGCTAAAAATGCCGGAGAAATAAAAGGAAGCGGGTTAGGGCTATCTATTGTTAAACGTGCTGTTGAACTGCAGGGTGGAGAAATAAAAGTAACAAGCAAATTAAATGAAGGGACAGCTTTTACTATTATACTTCCAGTTAAACACAATGAATGAATTATTATAATAGTAATTCAATCATTCAATAAAGATTATGGAAAAAATTTTAATAATAGAAGATGACAAATCTTACATAGAGAATATTAAAATACTTCTTGAGGAGGAAGATTTTAATGTTACTTCGGCAATAAACGGATTTGATGGAATTGAACTGGCGAAAAATGAAAATCCGGATTTGATCATTTGCGATATTATGCTTCCGGATATTGATGGTCACGCAATTCTAAAAGAACTAAGAAGAAGAGAAAAGACAAAACTGATTCCTTTTATTTTTCTCACTGCAAAAGCAGCAATGAGCGATCTCCGAGCAGGAATGAATCTTGGAGCAGATGATTATATTACAAAACCTTTCCGGGCTGATGATCTTCTCGCCACAATAAAAACAAGATTGGAAAAAGCGAAACTTGTTTATGAAGCAGTAAGAAAATCTAATGATCTGCCACAAAATAAAGGGAGATTAGAACCGGATGATTATTTATTTCTCCCCGGAAAAAATAATTATGAGGTTCTACCTGTAAACAATGTGGTATATATTTCATCTGAAGGGGTTTATTCAAATATTTACAGCATAGATGGGAAAAAAATTCTTGTTAGAAAGCTACTTAAAGAATGGGAAGAAACTTTGCCCGAAAAAATTTTTCTTCGTATTCATAAATCAAGTTTGATTAACCTCAGATATATAAAAAAAGTTGATAAATGGTTTAACGGTGCACTTAAGCTTTATTTAAATCATTTTAATGAACCGCTTATAGTTAGCCGCAGATATGCTGCAAGATTGAAGAAAAGTATTTAGTCAATAGTCATTGGTTGGTTGAATTGAAGAATTTGAATTGAGCTCGAGGGAGGGAAATTAAAACCTTTCCTCGTTGGGTGGAGTTCTTAAATCATTCACTGCTCAGACAATAGAAATTGGAAAAATGTTAGGCTCTATGATTAACAATCCAAACAGCTTCTTAATAATCCCTTGACCTCCGACTTCTGACCCCTGTTCCCTCGCCTCTTATTACACCTATTAACCTGAGATTACAAATTCTTTCATTTCAGAATGATTCTGATTCATTTTTATGCCGCACTAATTTTTCCATAAAGTTAAAAAACTAATTAACTAACAATCACAATAACAAGGTACAAAAAATGAAAAGATTATTTTTGTTTCTCGTGCTAACATTGGCAGGGGTTTGCTTTATACTTCTGACGCAGCCGGAAAGGACAAACGCTTCAAGTCATCGTGAAGCTCCGCTGATAAGTAATGATCCTTTGGCAGACAACACTGATCTTTACGCATTTCATTCTCCGGATGATCAGAATACGGTAACGATTGTTGCGAATTACATCCCGCTTGAATTACCTGAAGGTGGACCAAACTATGCGACTTTCGGAGAAGGTATTCATTATGAAATCCATATTAAGAACCAAACATCATCCGGAGCTTTGGGAACGGCAACCGACGATATAACTTACAGGTTCACTTTTTCGCAAACCAACCAGGATCCAACAACATTCTTTAATATAAGATTAGGTCAGCAAAATCTTAAAACAACTTACACCACAGAAAAAAGTACAGATGGCGGTTATTCCTGGCAGACAATAGTAAGTAATGGTGTTGTTCCTCCAAACAATATTGGCCCACGTTCTATTGAAGGCGGTGCAGGTTTGAGCACAACTTATTCAAGCCTGGTAAGTGGTTCAATAGCCACAGCTACAACAGGAGAGAAAGTTTTCTGCGGTCCTCGAGATGATCCATTCTTTGTTGATCTTGGCGGTGTTTTTGATCTTGGACAAACAAGAGATGATTATGGAGATGATGCAGGTAATTCTGAATATGCAAGAGATGCTGTTGCTGGATTTAATACCCACGCAATTGTTTTGCAGATACCTATTGGCAGTTTACAGAAAGATGGAAAATCTGTAGATATGGCAGAAAACATTCTTGATCCGGATTTCGTAATCGGTGTCTGGGCTTCTGCAAGCAGGCAGCAAATAACAACTTTATCTACTGATGGAAGTAAACCTACTTATAGTGGTCCATGGGTTCAGGTTTCCCGACTTGGAATGCCTCTGACAAATGAAGCCGTTATTCCGATTGGGCAGAAAGATTATTGGAATGCTGTTACACCTTACAGCACTGATGAGCAAAACTTCATAGAATATTTTGCTAATCCTGAATTAGCTTTATACATGGATGACAGCCAGTTCGGCGGTGCAGTTCCGGGTCTTGCCGATTTAAGAATGCCGTCAATGTCTTATCCTGCAATTGGAACAATTCCGGGTTATACAACCCCTGGTTTTGATTTCAGAAATGGAAAAGATGGCGCTTATGCAGTTACACAATTAAATCCTCCACCCGATTTATCAGGTACTGCATTTGCAGTTCCACTTTATATGGGTTTAGTTGGTGCCGGAAAACCAAGATTAGTAGATGTGTATCCTGCATTTTATTTTGGTGTACCAAATGCAATTCCTTATCAGCTTGTAACAGGCAAAACCGGCGGCCCATTAAGTGCTGGCAAACCATTCATTCATAACTTCCTTCCATTAACGGATGACGGTACTTATCTATATGGCGGCGATATGCTTCGCTTAAATATGGCTACACCTGTTACAGACAGGGAAAGCCAGGAATTTAAAGACAACGATTATATGGGATTAATCAGAGCCGCAGTTCTTGGTTTAACAACTGCACCATATAATACAAACACAGATATTGAATCAATTCCTCACATGGATGGATTTCCAAATGGAAGAAGGCTTGAAGATGATGTAACTACAATCGAACTTCAGGCTGTTGGTGGCTTGGTACTTGCAGCAGTTGGATTACCTTTTGATGATGCAGTTCAGGGTGATTATTCTGATTTACTTTCACCTATGCTTTTGGCTGCATTAACTTATAATGCAGGGCCAACACAAAATGATCTTGCATTATCATCATCATTTCCTTTCCTTGCAGATCCACACAGAGGATATGATTATGTAAAACAATTAACTGCTAAAGCTCCTGGCACACCAGTAAGTGTTGGTGAAAATCCATTAGGTATTGGCGTTCCTAAAGCATTTTTGCTGGAACAAAATTATCCTAATCCTTTTAATCCATCAACCACAATTAGTTATAATGTTTCCAAGTCGAGTAATGTAGTTCTGAAAGTATTTGATATTACGGGACAGGAAATTGCGATTCTTGTTAATCAGGAACAGGTTCCAGGTGTTTATAAAGTAAACTGGGATGCAGGCAAACTGGCTAGCGGAACATATTTCTATCACCTCGATGTTGATGGTGAAGTAAGTACTAAAAAAGCAGTGTTATTAAAGTAAACTCACCCCTGCCCCTCTCCTTAGTAAGGAGAGGGGTAACATATTTAAAAGTACTGTGAATAATAATCGAAAACATAACTGCAGAATC
>CAZECH010000190.1:0-6259 GCA_964510675.1 uncultured Ignavibacteriaceae bacterium | reverse complement strand
TATGTTGGTGAAGGACTTGATATAGAACTTAGCGGAACACTTGTTGGCAAAGCAATAACAACGGGAATTCCGGTAAAGATAGATGATACTTCGCTGTCACAATATACAAGGTTTTCGAAAGTTGAAGATGTTAGTTTTGACGGTTCTTTTGTAGCTATGCCCCTGATTCATTATAATCAAAATTATGGTGTACTTTGTTTTGAAAGTTTGAAGAAAAATGTTTACACAAATAATGATGTTCAATTCCTGAAAAATTCTGCTAATCTTTTATCATTTGTAATTCACGCCCATTCAACCCAATCCTTACTTAAAAATTATATTTCAATTGATATTGAGACAAAAGCTTTAAACTCGCATACATTTAAAGAAAGAATGTCATCAGATTTAGCAAAAGCTAAACAGCTTGGTATATCGGGAGCTTTAGCTTTAGTCCGGATAGATGATTTTCTTGAACAGGAATCTCTCTTTGATTCCAATCCTCTGCCAAAAGTGCTTAAATCTGTTTCCGAAACCATATTACAGGAAATGACTCTATTGAATCTTTTTGGAAGAATAGATGAAAAAGTTTTTGGTGTTTTCTTTTTTAATGCAACTCCTAAAGATGTTTTTGTCTGGGCAGAAAAGCTCCGTGTTAAAATTGCAAGGAAACCTATAGCAGTAGTTACAAAACAAACTACTTATACAGTATCAATTGGTGTCGCATCCAGTCATAATAAAACCGATATTGATGAAGTAATTTACAATGCAGATCTTGCTTTGAAAAAAGCTCTTGAGCGGGGTGGTAATACAGTTCGCAATATCAATTAGTCACGGGTAAGTTCAAGAAAGTCAAATGGATTTTATACTCTCTTGCTCTTAACTTTAAAAGGAGTAACGAACTGAACAACTTTTTTATAATAGTACTTGATGGAGTTGGTATCGGTGAACTTCCAGATTCATCTGTTTATGGTGATGAAGGAAGTAACACACTTGTTAATGTTTCAAAAGCTGTCGGGGGATTGGACCTGCCAAATTTTACTAGACTCGGATTAGGAAATATTACTGAAATTAAAGGTATTCCACCAGTTTCAAATCCTCTCGCTTCATTTGGAAAGATGAATGAAATATCAAAAGGGAAAGATTCTACGACAGGACATTGGGAATTAGGTGGTTTATTTGTTGATTTAGATTTCTCTTATTATCCCCAGGGTTTTCCGAAAGCTATAATCTCCAAATTTCTATCTGAAACCGGTTGTAAAGGAATACTGGGAAATAAAGCTGCTTCCGGTACAGAAATAATTATCGAACTTGGTGATGAACATGTTAAAACAGGTTTCCCAATAATTTATACTTCAGCTGATTCCGTTTTTCAAATTGCAGCTCATGAAGATATAATTTCTCTTGAAAGACTTTATGAAATTTGTGAAATAACGAGAGGAAAAATTTTGGTAAGTCCAATTAATGTTGGAAGAGTTATTGCAAGACCTTTTATTGGATCAAGAGGAAACTATACAAGAACCGTAAATAGGAAAGATTTTTCAATAGATCCGATTGGTAAAACTATTCTGGATGTATTAAATGACAATAAAATCACTACCATAGCTGTTGGAAAAGTGAATGATCTTTTTAATTACAGGGGAATAACTATACAGGAAAAAACAAAATCAAATGAAGAAGGTTGTAACAAGCTTTTAGAATATGCAGCAAAAGTACGCAGGTCCTTAATATTTGCTAACCTTGTAGATTTTGATGTTTACTATGGGCACAGGAATGATCCGGCAGGTTTTGCAAAAGCATTAAAAGATTTTGATGATTTTCTTCCTTCACTATTTAATGAAGTTGATAGTACCGATGCAATAATTATTACGGCAGATCATGGAAATGATCCGACAACCCCAAGCACCGATCATAGCAGAGAGTATATTCCCTTGCTATTTTATAGGAAAGGAAAACCAGCAAGGAATTTGGAAACCCGAAAAACTTTTTCAGATGCTGCAAAAACTGCGGCAGATTTCTTTCATATTCATAATAGTTTGCAAGGAGAAAGCTTTTTATAACATTGATAATAATTGTTTGTAAAACTATATTAGCAACCAATATAAAATACATCATAAAAACCGGGAGTGTTATTTGTTTTTAGGAAGAGTAATCGGAACTATCTGGTCAACTCGTAAAGATGAAAACCTTGTGGGTTCCAAATTTCTTATAGTAAGACAGATAGATCTGAATTTTAAAGAAAAAGAAAATTTTGTTGTAGCAGTGGATAGTGTTGGAGCCGGTGAAGGTGAAATTGTTCTCGTAGCAACAGGCAGTTCTGCAAGACAAACCGAATTCACAAAAAATAAGCCTGTAGATGCTGTAATAATGGCAATTGTAGATAAACTGGATGTCCCGCTAAAAAAATACTTACAGGAACTAGAAAACTAACTTAAAGTTGAATATGTTGGAAAGTTAGAAACACATATCTTGTTAAATAAAAATAATAGGAAGATTTGTTTTTAGGAAAAGTAATAGGTAATGTTTGGGCAACAAGAAAGTATGAAGCGCTTAATAGTTTTAAGCTGATGCTTGTACAGCCCATAAACGGTGAAAAAGAAAATACCGGAGAACCTGTTGTTGCAGTTGATACTGTTGGAGCCGGGCCCGGAGAAATAATCTATTATATTACTGCTTCTGAAGCTGTAATCCCTTTGCCTGTTGATATGGCTCCGGTTGATGCTTCAATTGTGGGAATTGTTGACACAATAAACCTGAGATAGTGAACCAGAGGAAATTGTGAGAATAACAAAACAGTTCACAAGTCGCGAAAATCTGTCACTCGATAAATATCTGCAGGAAATCGGCAGGGTAACCCTTCTTACGCCTGAACAGGAAATTGAACTTGCCATTGGTATTAAAAAGGGTGATCAGAACTCTCTTGAAATTTTAATAAAAGCTAACTTAAGATTTGTAGTCAGTGTTGCAAAGCAATATCAGAACCAGGGGCTGTCACTTGGTGATTTAATTAATGAAGGAAACCTTGGTTTAATTAAAGCTGCAAAAAGATTTGATGAAACAAGAGGTTTTAAATTTATTTCATATGCAGTTTGGTGGATAAGACAATCAATACTTCAGTCTCTTGCAGAGCAATCAAGGATAGTCAGATTACCTCTTAACCGCGTTGGTGCTCTAAATAAAATTGGAAAAGCATATAGTAACCTCGAACAGGAATTTGAAAGAGAACCTAATGCTACAGAAATTGCACAGGAACTTGATATGGATGTTGCTGATGTTAGCGATGCTTTAAAGATTTCAGGACGTCATATTTCGATGGATGCACCATTTTCCCTGGGAGAAGAAAACAGCCTTCTTGATGTATTAGAAAATGACCAGCAGCCTGCACCTGATTATATTCTTATGAATGAATCACTTAAAACAGAAATTGACAGAGCCCTTTCTACCCTTACAGAAAGAGAATCTGAAGTTATAAAACTCTATTTCGGACTTTATAAAGATCACTCTATGACACTCGAAGAAATTGGTGAGCGGTTTAATTTGACGAGAGAACGTGTAAGACAAATTAAAGAAAAGGCTATTCGCCGTTTACGGCATGCTTCGAGGAGTAAAAATTTAAGAACTTATTTAGGTTAATTTTGGTTTTTTGTACAAAACAAAAAGCATTTGCTTTTTTTACTTTTGTCGGGTTTATTTTTTGCTTCGGGTGTTCATCCTCATCTAATTCAATTCGTTATGGTACTAAGAATGATACCGATGAAAAAGAAACACGCATACGTTATACCCGGAATGAAGACATTGATACTTTGGAAATTGAAATTCCAATTGAAAATGAAATTATTGATCCTGATGATGTTCCTGAGGATATAACCTCAATTGATATTTCGGTTCTTAAAGAAAAATATAAAACCGGATCTGCCAGCGAAACTTTAACTTTAAAAGAGAAAATGCTGATGGAGATTTTAAGGTTTATGAATACTCCTTATAAGTTCGGGGGGAACTCAAAAGGTGGAATAGACTGTTCAGGTTTTACGCAAACAATATATCAAAGCTGTTCTATTCAACTTAACAGAAGTGCAAAGGAACAATTCGCACAGGGAATAGTTATCGATAATAAAGAAGAACTTAAATTTGGTGATCTTGTTTTTTTCAATACGCGTAAAATTGTAAAACCGGGTCACGTCGGAATATACCTGGGGGATAATCTTTTTGTTCATGCCAGTTCTAAGAATGGCGTTATAGTAACCCCATTAACACACGAATACTATTTTAAAAGATATCTGGGTGCAAGAAGAATTGAGCAGTCCATAGGTTTTCAATAAAATACATCCTAAAACCTTACCTTTTTAACATTTTAATTTCTTCAGAGTTGTTTAACTTTATTGTAAGAAAAAAAGTATTATAATGAGTTTCAGAACATTTATTAAAGAAAATAAAGAAATACGTAAAGAGCTTTTAATTCTTTTAATAGTTATTGTTTTATTTGCAGCAGGATTGTTGTTTACAGAGCAGCTTCATCAAACTCCTTATGCTGCAGGGGAATATATTGTTTTTCTGACAGCATACCTTATAAGCGGCTGGGGAGTTCTTTCAAAAGCTTATAAAAATTTATTCCGGGGGAAAGTTTTTGATGAGAATTTTCTGATGACAATTGCAACTCTTGGTGCAATAGCAATTGGAGAGTTACCCGAAGCTGTAGCTGTTATGGTATTTTATAATGTTGGTGAATTTATACAAGGCTTATCTGTCAGGCGTTCAAGAAAATCAATCAGGAAGCTTCTGGAGATCAGGCCTGATTATGCTAACTTAAAAACTAATGGTGAAGTTAAAACCGTTTCTCCTGATGATGTTAAAATAAATGATGAGATAATTGTAAAACCAGGAGAAAAAATTCCATTAGACGGAATTGTAATTGAAGGTTCATCATTCGTAGATACATTTCCATTAACCGGTGAACCGGTTCCTAAATCAGCGAGAGTTAAAGATAATGTTTTAGCCGGGATGATAAACAAATCCGGACTGATTACTGTCAAGGTTACAAAGCTGTTCGGAGAATCTTCAATTTCCAAAATACTTGAACTTGTAGAAAATGCTTCGAAGAAAAAAGCAAAAGCCGAAAAGTTTATTTCTGTTTTTGCTTCTTATTATACACCTGTTGTTGTGGGAATTGCATTATTAATTGCTCTTTTACCACCACTGCTTTCTGCTTCTCAATCTTATTCTGAATGGATTTACAGAGCTTTGGTTATACTTGTAATTTCCTGTCCTTGCGCACTTGTTATAAGCATTCCATTAGGATATTTCGGCGGAATCGGAGGAGCTTCAAGAAGAGGAATTCTTGTTAAAGGTTCAAACTTTCTTGATGCACTTACAGATGTTAAAATAGTTTTTTTTGATAAAACGGGTACGCTTACGAAAGGTGTTTTTAAGGTTACTGATATTGTAGAAAGCAACGGACTAAGTAGAGATAAAATTCTTTATTATGCTGCTATTGCAGAATCTCATTCAAATCATCCTATAGCAGTTGCTATAAGAGAAGCTTATGGAAAAGAAATAGATACTTCTACATTGGTTAATGTTGAAGAGATTGCAGGGCAGGGAATTAAAGCAAATATTGATAACAAGATGATCACGATTGGTAATGACCGGATGCTTCATACTGAGGATATAGAACATGGAAATCATCATTGCGATGTTGAAGGAACGGTTGTTCACGTTGCTGTAAATAATAAATATGCCGGTTACATAAAAATTTCCGATGAGATAAAAGACGACTCAGTAGAAGCTGTTAAGCGGCTTAAAGAGCTTGGGGTTGAAGAAGTAATTATGCTTACAGGTGATAATAAATTTTCCGCAGAACATATTGCTGAAAAGATTGGAATAAGTTCAACATATTCAGAGTTACTTCCTGAAGATAAAGTTGCTCTTCTTGAAAAGATAATGGAAAGATCATCCGGGAAGAAGGTTGCATTTGTAGGAGATGGAATAAATGATGCACCTGTAATTATGCGTGCTGATGTTGGAATTGCCATGGGCGGCTTAGGCTCGGATGCTGCAGTTGAAGCTGCTGATATTGTTCTGATGGAAGATCATCCATCCAAAGTTGCAGAAGCAATTAAGATTGCAAGAAAAACAAGAACAATTGTCTGGCAGAATATTATGTTTGCCCTGCTTGTTAAAGGGTTTTTTATTACTCTCGGCAGTGCGGGAATTGCCTCTATGTGGGAAGCTGTTTTTGCAGATATGGGTGTTGCTTTAATTGCTATTGCAAATGCTACGAGGGTTT
>CAZECH010000189.1:0-6313 GCA_964510675.1 uncultured Ignavibacteriaceae bacterium | reverse complement strand
TTTTAAATAATCATGAGTGCGCTGGGTGAATGAAATCAGGTTATCATTATCGCCGCATGAAATCCAGAGCAGCTTCAGTTTCTTTTTTGCTTCTTCCGGATCAGGCACTAACTCTTCCGGCTTTTTAGTATTTGGCGCTGATGAAAATCCGCCTATCCATGCAAATGTATCGAGATTGCCTAATCCAAAATTCAAAGACTGACCACCACCCATTGATAAGCCTGCAATTGCACGATGTTCTCTGTCTTTATAAACCGGAAATGTTTTTTCTATGAATGGGATTAAATCACTAAGTAAATCTTTTTCGAAGTCAGCGAACGCCTTTACTTTTGCGCTGTCAAAAATATTTCCTACAGCACGGTCATCCTTCATTGCTCTGCCATTCGGCATAACAACGATCATGGGCTCAATTTTCTTTTCAGCATAAAGATTATCAAGAATTATTTGCGGTTGACTTCCGTTCAACCATTCCCTTTCATCACCACCAATACCATGTAAAAGATAAAGCACCGGATATTTTTTATCTGCTGAATAGCTGGGTGGAGTATAAATAATAGCTTTGCGATTAGTACCAACTGTTTTGGATTCATAGTTAATAGTATCAATTTTTCCATGTTCAATACCTGTTCGTAAAGAATCAAAACCATGCGGGGCTTGTTTGATAATATCCTGTGCATTAACAATTAAACCAAACATTAAGAAAGCTAAGATTAATATTTTTTTCATAACTATTTTACTTTCTATTGAGGATTATCAGAAAACTTTATTAAATGTTTTATTTCCCTGGTTGTTTTATGGGAAGAAGTCATTGCCGATAATCCTTTATATATTATATTTGAATAATAGCAACCTTATTAAAGATCTTATACTAGGGATTTCAATTTTTCTTACCTTATCTTTTTAGTAACTCGTTTACAGCATTTGCAAGAAATATATAACCGGCACTGCCGCCGATGGTAACTTCATTTTCACCCCATAGGAAAGGCCAATCGTCTTTATTTTCAAGAAAGTCCGGCTTCAATAGCATCACTCCAGGAACAATACCTCCTGCTATTGTGGTGAAATCAGCCCTGTTGTTCCCGTAGGCAACTGTTTTGGAACGTGTTCCTACTGCATTAACGAAAGATGTATTAGAATAAGGATGACAACCAAAGATGTAATTCAAACCTCTTATAACATATTCTTTATTTATTATTTCGGGAAATGCTTTATGAGCATAATAGTTTGTAATTGACCAGTAAACAACAATGCCGCTTCCACCCCAACCGCCTTCTGCTATTGGTAATCCATACGGGTTATTCTTTTCGCTTTTAATTATTAATTCTTTATAGCTGAGAATATGTTCTTTTAGCCTGGCTTTATACTCACCATCCATGTAAGGTATAGCTTTAAGGGCTGTAGCAAGATTTATGCTTGCAAAAAATCCTATATCAAAGCCACGTATGTTTGTTGGCTTTTCCAGTAAAGTCCAGATTTTATTCTGGAACCTGTCAGCATATTTCTTATCTTTAGTCGTAATAAATAGTTGAAGCACAGCATCCAGATCAGCACCTCTGCCCCATAGCCTCATCATCTGATTGCTGGTATCATTTTTAGTTTTTTCAGTAATTTCATCAGCTTCTTCCAGTAATCTTTTTGCATTATTCAGGCTTCTGTCTGCAAGATCATTATTAAAACCTCTGAGAGCACGGCTCGCTGCAGCCAATGCTGCTGCAGTATGATAATCTAAAAATGTCATACGGTTTGTAAATGCCCATCGGTCATCCAGCTTTCCGCTTGACTTACCATCGCTTTCGTAAGGTTTTAAATTTGGATTATAAGGAAGATTATCCGTTTCAGTAACTGCATCTCCAAGGTGATGGTATTGATGTAAATTTGGTACAATAATTCCCCGAACCGGATGACCGATATTCTCACACTGGGCAACCAGGTTTAATGTACCATGTTCAATTTGCTGCAGAATATCAGGTTTTTCATCCGGACGATGGATATCAACATAGCGGGTCTTTTGATCTATATATGTTTGATCCCTGTTCAAACCAAACTCTTCCCATGCATCCACAAAACTTGAAACGACTGCATTATGAGAACCTGTCTGAATGTCGAAATCACCGGCATCGTACCATCCGCCTACTGCCAGGCCTGGAATTCTTTCAAGGGGTTTATATTTGGTATCGGTTGATGGACCCATACTGTAACCATCATAGAATTCAATATTCACAGGTGCCTGAAGCGCATCGTCCAGAAATGAAGCGCCATGCCATATACGGTAAGCCTCATTTACCTGCATATGATCCATTTGTACTGGGAACCAGACATCTAAGGTCGGATGCCAGACATTATCGTATACATCCGAAGCAATTCTGAAAGTGTTTGTTTTTTCCCTTCCGTATTGGATATAATAAATACCTCCTTCTTTAACAGAACTGAAGTCAAACATAGCGTAATTATAGCGAAGGTATTTTCCCCATTCTTTTACTTCACCTTTAAATACCTCTACAGATTTACCTTCCTGAGTTACCTGAAAAACTGATGCTGTGCTTATTACTGAATCATTTTTATCAAGTTCAATAACAGAAATTTTTTCCTGATCCGGAGTATACCCCACCTGGGAGAATCCAATATTAGGTTTCCTGATCCAGTTTGGAACTGCATTTGGTTCAAGATACCATGTCAACACTTTTCCGGTTTTGTTTGCCGGAAGTAAACTGCGGACAATAAACCACCCATTCTGAGCCAGGTTGCGACCATCAAAAAGCATTATTTCATCTGATGATTGAATTTTCACATACCTTTCAGGATCTTCCGGTGCTAATACAATTGTTTTACCTGTTGCTAACGGAGAAGGAACAATAAATTCACCATGGCCTCTATCATCAAATGTTGAATGGCCTGCAAACTGAGTTATTTTTTTACTTATTGGTTCAATTTTGGTATTACTCGAAGGATACCTTGGGAAATTAGCAGGGTTCCCGTCTATCATATACATCTTCTCAAAGTATGCAGAAGGTAAAAATTCGAGGTTAAAACCGGCGTTTCCTTCAAGGGCTTTTAGTAGTGGTTTGTCAAGGTACACATTAATTTCTATACCATTATCCCTGGCTGTTACCCTTAGTTTAGGATTGAAGTCAAAATCTTTATAACTCAACTCAACATTGATTGTGTTGTTTGATTTATCGATTTCACGTTTAACTACCTGCGGTACCTGGTCCCATTGTTCTGGAGTATTCTGCAGCCTGACTGCGCCGCCTGTAGCAGTTCTTATACCATGATGAATAAGTTCTATTCCCGCAGTTTTCTCGTCAAAGAACATCCCGTTGTATTCATTGCTGAAGACAAAAACATTGACACCTTGAGATTCAAAATACTGCAGGTCGTTCAACAACAGTTTCTGTGAAAAAGAAAAATTTGAAGATAAAATAATTGAAAGAAGGTAAGCCTGAAGACTCAATTTCAATTTTGACATAATCTGCTCCAATTTTTGTATCGATTTTTAATAGTAACTATATCTAATTTTTTTTGTTGTTTCTCTGATTATAAGTTCAGCATTAAATACAACTTTCTCTTCGCTTAAAACCTCAGCTGATTGTATGTTTCTTATTAATATTTCTGCAGCTTTCTTTCCCATTTCATTCAGCGGGGCTTTTATAGTTGTTAATGGCAGCGAATAATTTTTAGCATAATAAATATCATCACTCCCAATAACAGAAATATCATCAGGAACTCTAATGTTCATTTCCTTCAGTGCATTAAAGACAGCAAAGGCTTGATAATCGTTAAAGCAAAAAATTGCACTGGGGTAATCCATTTTGTTTTTATTTTTAAAGTATTTTAAAATTTTATTAAAACTTTCATTGTACCGTGAACCTATAGAGATAATCATTTCATCTTCTTTAAAAACAAGATTACTTTCACCGAATGCCTCCCTGAAGCCTTCAATTCTTTCATTTGTATGATATGAATGATGTGAATCAGTAAAATGAACTACTTTTATATGCCCATTGTCTATTAAATATTTAACTGCAAGTTTTATTGCATTAGCATAATCAACTGTTACAACATTTGCCTGTATTCCTTTAACATCTTCGAGCAGAACAAATGGATAATTGATCATTTTAAGTTTAAATAAATGTTCTATTTCAGATATATTTTCCTGAACAGGGGCTATTATAACACCATCTGCTTCTCTTAAGGAAATCAGATCTGATAATTTTTTTTCACATTCATAATCATTATCACTGCTCATTGTAATTACCGAGTATCCCTTCTCCTTTGCATATTGCTTAACACCTGAGACTATTGAAGAATAAGATGGGTAAAAATCCTTAATTATTATCCCTATACATTTGTTTATCATCCTCTTTTTAGGTTTACATTGGTCCCTCTTTTTTTGTGAATCAGATTTGTTCATTTCAATAGAGTTTTAATCTGCTTTTTGATGATAATATTAAAGCCAGTATTAAATAAATTGATATTCCAATAAAAAATGTTGGAGTAAAACCCAAAATCAAAGAAAGGTTTACTGCAAGCACAGAACCCAGGACAGACATACTTCCATTAACACCATACATCCAGGGGATCAGATTTCCCTGATTGAATGATCTTAATATTTGAAGTCCGGTAGGAAATGGGATTCCAAGAAGAATTCCCAAAGGGAAAATAAGTATAAACGAGACTGTTGCTCTGTAAATGAGACTGTATTTTAAAAGATTTTCAAGGATTAATGGATAAAAAATAAAAAGAAGTAAACCTGTTCCAACAATTAATGTACTTGTTGTAATTAGCCTTTTGAAATGATTTTCTTTATAAAGTTTTTCTCCCGAAAGACTGCCAATCCCCATTCCTATTAACAAAGAGCTTAGAAGAATTGAAAGGGAAATAGTAGGAGAACCAAGATATAAAATCATTTTTTGGAAAAGAGAAATTTCAAGCATCATGAATCCCACTCCAAGTGAAATAAATATAGTTAAAAGCAGGAGAATAACTTTCAGATCATTTTTACTCTTTTTTTCTTTTCGTTTTAATTTTTTTAATCGCGTTAAAGGAATTATAATTATAAGAAAATTAAAAAATGCAACTCCTGAGAATAAGTAAACATAATCCTCAGAAACTCCTCTGTTTATCTTATAAAAATAAGGACTATCATCTCTGCAAGGGCTTATATCATATTGATGCTGATCTATATATTCCCTTAATATTAGTTGATTATTTTTTAAGCCATTTAAAAAATTATTGATGAAAGAATTATGATTTATAGAAACATAAGGAAGGTATGTTACTGCCGGAAATCCTTTAAGAAGTGAATTTACAATACTCAAAATTCTGTCCGTCTCATTTTTAGTATATGGATTCTTTTTAATTACAATAGTAGGTGAATATTCATTTTCCAGAATTAAAAAATGATCAATTGCTTTTCTCTCATCAATACCAGCTTCTTTAAATGCATATATCGTAGTAATGATCAGGCGCATTAATTCCCAATTATTATGAACAGTAAAAATTAATTGTCCTTCAGGAGTTAGTATTTTTAGATAATCATTGATAGCTTCAACTGTTAAAAGAAAATTTTCACTTGCTGCAAGATTATCAATATTCTGAAGCTGTTCCGTTGATGGAAGAGCCATTACAATCAGGTCATAATTTATATTATCCTGTTTAACATAATTCCTTCCTTCAGCAACTTTGATATTGACATTAGGAAAATCAGTATATATACCCCCGTTAAAATCCTTATAATCTTTAACAATGTTTACAAAATCAGGATTAACTTCAATCCCTGTAATTTCTTTTACACCTCCGAATAATCCTATTAAAACTTCTTTTCCGCCCCCCGGACCGATTATCAGCATATTATCCTTTTCATTTTCATTCATAAATAAAAAAGGAATTGAATTAGAATGAACGAGGAGAAGATTATACAAGAAAGACCCAGGGTTTTTAACATCTCCATTGAAGCGATACATTTGCGACCCTGCAGCTCCATCAATAAAAAGCTGCTTTACCATATCCTGATTCGTATACTGAATAAGATCCGATCTGCCATAAAGACTCCATCTGCTCTCGATTACTTCGGATATTGACTCTGCATTGGGATATACATAGTAAAAATCTTTTTCCGGAAATTTTCCAATAGGGATTTTTCCTAACAAGCTATTTTGACCATTAATTGTCAAAAAGACTAAAACAATAGAAAATATTGTATAAAATATTATCACCTGTTTTTTTTTATACTGCCATGGCGAGAATGATACTGATGTGAGAAGTATAATTGCTGATAAGAATAAAATAGTATTGGGTGAGCATAGGAAATTAA